>JBATYU010000890.1:0-1572 GCA_049674245.1 Bradyrhizobium sp.
GCTTGCCGCGCTGGGCGTGCATCACTTTGCCGGTGGCAGTCACCTTGAAGCGCTTTTTAGCGCCTGACTTGGTCTTCAGCTTGGGCATTTGGCTCTCCTAAAGGCCGCAGAAAGACGCGCCCAAAGGGGCGCTTTTGCGGCTGAAATGCTCGCTAGAGCGTTGAAAGTGCGCAGGTTTTCTCCAAAACGAAGAAACCCGCACGGGCATCGACACGGCAGCCCTTGATCAGCCGGGCGATGAAGGCTGGGCTTATGGCAGAGGATGCGCGAATTGGCAACGATGAACCGTGGAAACCGGTCCTCTGACGAACTACCTGATGCAATTGACGCCCAACCCAACCCAGGGAAGAAAATGACCATTCCTCGCCGATCGATTGCCGCACTGGCGGTTTTTCCTGCCGTTTTTCTTGCCGCTTTTCCCCGCTTGCGCGCCTTGCGCTGGATATTCGCCGCCACCGCCATCGCCGCCGTGGTGGTCGCGCCTGGCGCCGCCGATGCCGCAAGACGGGCCGGCGTCTATGACGGCACCTGGAACGTGGTCTTCACCACCCTGAGGGGCAATTGCAGTCCCACCAACAGCGCCCCTTTTGCTGTGTCCGGCACTCGCGTTTTGTCCGCCGGTGGAGGCAAGGTCAGGGGTGGCGTTAGCCGGAGCGGCGCCGTGTCCGTCAGAATATCCGTCGGCCTGTCCGTGGCGAGCGGGAGTGGCCGACTGGTCGGCAACTCGGGAGCAGGCCGCTGGAGCGGGATTATTTCCGGCGACCGGTGCAGCGGCGTCTGGCAAGCGGCGCGGAGCTGACGGTCGAGGAAAAAATCGGCCCGCCAGATCGTCTGACGGGCCGTTTCAATTCGGCAATCTCACTAATAGCGAATCAGCGCGGCGCCAGCACCATCACCACCTGGCGGCCTTCGAACCTCGCGTCCTGCTCGACCTTGGCAATCTCGGCAACGTCGCTCTTGACCTTGTCCAATAGCTTGGTGCCGATCTCCTGGTGCGCCATTTCACGGCCGCGATAGCGCAAGGTGACCTTGACCTTGTCGCCCTCCTCGAAGAAGCGCTGCATCGCGCGCATTTTCACGTCGTAATCGTGATCGTCGATCATCGGCCGCAGCTTGATCTCCTTGATCTCGACGACCTTCTGCTTCTTGCGGGCTTCCGCGGCCTTTTTCTGCGCCGAATATTTGAACTTCCCGTAGTCCATGATCTTGCAAACGGGAGGATTATTGTTCGGCGAAATCTCGACGAGATCCATGCCCGCTTCGAGGGCCATCTTGACGGCCAGCACGGTTTCGACAGTGCCGTGGTTGAGGCCGGTCTGATCGATCAGCTGGATCTCGTGGTTGCGGATTTCATCATTGGTGCGCGGCCCGTCTTTGGTGGCAGCGGGCGGGGCTCTGTTGGGACGGCGAATGGGTAGCTCTCCAAAGTTGTGAACGAAGGCGATAGTTTGAAGGAAGAAGCCTCGACGGGCAAGCAAACTCACGCATGTGAGCGCCAAAACCCTCAAATGCGAGGCATTTTGGTCACGCCGGCGACATAGCCACCAATCTCCCGTTCCGCAAGCGCATGGA
>JBATYU010000891.1:0-6665 GCA_049674245.1 Bradyrhizobium sp.
CCGCCGCGCACCGGCAAGACCGTGCTGATGCAGAACATCGCGCACTCGATCACCGCCAATCATCCGGAATGCTATCTGATCGTGCTTCTGATCGACGAGCGCCCGGAAGAAGTCACCGACATGCAGCGCTCGGTGAAGGGCGAGGTGGTTTCCTCGACCTTCGATGAGCCCGCGGTGCGTCACGTCCAGGTCGCCGAGATGGTGATCGAAAAGGCCAAGCGCCTGGTCGAGCACGGCCGCGACGTCGTGATCCTGCTCGACTCGATCACGCGGCTTGGCCGCGCCTATAACACCGTGGTGCCGTCATCCGGCAAAGTGTTGACCGGCGGTGTCGACGCCAACGCGTTGCAACGGCCAAAACGATTCTTCGGCGCCGCGCGCAACATCGAGGAGGGTGGTTCACTCACCATCATCGCGACCGCGCTGGTCGATACCGGCAGCCGAATGGACGAAGTCATCTTCGAAGAATTCAAGGGCACCGGTAACTCGGAACTCATTCTCGACCGCAAGGTTTCCGACAAGCGCACCTTCCCGGCGATTGATATCTCGCGATCGGGCACGCGCAAGGAAGAGCTGATCACCGATCCGCAAGTGCTGAAGAAAATGTATGTGCTGCGCCGGATCCTTAATCCGATGGGGACGATGGATGCGATCGACTTCCTGCTCGACAAGCTGCGCAACACCAAGAACAACTCGGAATTCTTCGAATCGATGAACACCTGAGTCGTCTTGGTTGGATTTTTGGTAGGGCGCTCTCGTGGAATCGAGAGCGCCCTTCTTCGTTTCCGTGTTCAAGGTTGCGTCGCCGGCCACGCCCACAGATGGTTATATTGCACTGCAACATCAGCTTGGGCGGACGGGCAGAACCTGCGCGAATCGCGTTGCCTTCGAAAAAGCCCCGGCACAAATAGGCGATGCATCCTAGAGACCAGACCATCTTTGCACTGTCTTCGGGGCGGGCGCCGAGCGCGATTGCTGTTGTGCGGGTATCGGGACCCCAGGCCGGCGCGGCGCTGACTTTGCTCGCCGACAAAATTCTTGATCCACGCATGGCGACGCGGGCGTTGTTGCGCGACGCGAATCAGCGGCCGATCGACGACGCCGTCGTGCTGTGGTTTCCGGGGCCCGCGAGTGCGACCGGGGAAGATGTTGCCGAGTTTCACGTCCATGGCGGACGCGCGGTGCTTGTAGCGCTGTTCGCGTCGCTGTCGGCGATGGAGAATGTGCGCGCGGCAGATCCCGGCGAGTTCACACGCCGCGCGTTTGAGAATGGCAAGCTCGATCTCACCGAGGCCGAAGGTCTCGACGATCTGATTCATGCCGACACCGATCGGCAACGCCGCCAGGCGCTGCGCCAACTGAAAGGACTGCTCGGCGATCGGGTCCGCGATTGGCGCGCGCAGATCATCGAAGCCTCCGCCTTGATTGAAGCCGGCATCGATTTCTCCGACGAGGGCGATGTACCTGCCGAGTTGATCGCGCCGGCGCTCGCCAGGATCGAAGCGTTGCTCGGCGAAATCCAAGGGGTGCTGGCCGGGCAGGGCCGGAGTGAACGGCTCCGCGAGGGACTGGTGATTGCGATCGCGGGTCCGCCGAACGTCGGCAAGTCGACGCTGATGAATCAAATGGCGCGCCGTGACGTCGCGATCGTCTCGCCGCATGCCGGCACCACGCGTGACATCATCGAAGTGCAGCTCGATCTCGACGGCTATCCCGTGACGGTGATCGACACCGCGGGCGTGCGCGAGACCGACGATCCCGTGGAGCTGGAAGGTGTGCGGCGGGCGAGGGTACGCGCGGCGGAGGCCGATCTCGTGTTGTGGCTGAGCGACGCGGAGCACGACAAGAACATCGTGGGGGAGGGCCCTGCGCCGATCTGGCTCGTGCGCAACAAGATCGATCTCGACCAGCTCGGGTCAGGCGCAGCGATGCAGTCGCGCGGCGGGAAGGGGCAAGGGCAGGGGGAGCCGACGTTCGCGATCTCGGCGAGCCGCGGCGATGGGATCCCGGAGCTGATTTCGGGTCTGGTCGGATTCGCCCAGGAGTTTTTCGGAGCCACCGAAAGCGGCCTCATCAGCCGAATCCGGCAACGCGAATTGCTGCAGCAGACGGTGGCTTCGTTGCAGCGCTGCGTAGCCGTCATCGGACAGGGAGAAGAACTCGCCGCCGAAGATTTGCGGGCGGCCGCCCATTCACTGGGACGTCTGCTGGGCCGGGTTGACGTCGAGGATATCCTGGATGCGGTCTTCCGCGAATTCTGTATCGGAAAATAGCACTGGTGGTTCGTTCAACCGATTACCGATTGGTTAACGTTTATGGTTAACGTCTGTTTCACGTGAAACGGATCGGGGGCTGGTGTCGGGAATCGGATGTTTCACGTGAAACGTCTTCCTGCCTTTGCCATCCCGCGATAGAAGTCGCCGCCATGATCAAGGATCAGGAATCATTCGACGTCATTGTCATCGGCGGCGGCCACGCCGGCTGTGAGGCCGCGGGCGCCGCGGCGCGCATCGGCGTCCGGACGGCGCTAGTGACCCATCGGTTTGCGACTGTCGGGGTGATGTCCTGCAATCCCGCGATCGGGGGTCTCGGCAAGGGCCATTTGGTCCGTGAGGTCGATGCGCTGGATGGCTTGATGGGCCGCGTCGCGGACGCCGCCGGCATCCAATTCCGTATGCTCAATCGCCGCAAGGGACCGGCCGTGCGTGGCCCTCGTGCCCAGGCCGATCGCAAGCTCTACGCGGCAGCGATGCAGGCGGCGATATCCGAGACCGCCAATCTCAGCGTGGTCGAGGGTGAGGCGGATGAGCTGATCGTCTCGAACGGCCGCGTCACGGGCATTCACTTGCGTGACGGCCGCCAGATGCGGGCAGGGGCGGTCGTCATCACGACCGGCACATTCCTGCGCGGGCTGATTCATCTCGGCGAAAAGAACTGGCCCGCTGGCCGAGTCGGCGAGGCGCCGGCGCTCGGACTTTCAAGGTCCTTCGAACGCGCGGGCTTCACGCTCGGGCGGCTGAAGACAGGGACGCCACCGCGACTCCACGGCACCACGATCGACTGGTCGGCGGTCGAGATGCAGCCCGGCGACGATCCGCCGGAGCCGTTCTCGGTCCTGACCGATCGCATCACGACGCCGCAAATCCAGTGCGGCATCACGCGCACCACGTCAGCCACTCACGATGTGATCCGGGCCAATGTGCATCGCTCGCCAATGTATTCCGGGCAGATCAAAAGCACCGGGCCGCGTTATTGTCCGTCGATCGAGGACAAGATTGTCCGGTTCGGCGACCGCGACGGGCACCAGATTTTTCTGGAGCCGGAAGGGCTCGACGACACCACGGTCTACCCCAACGGCATATCGACCTCGTTGCCGGAGGAAGTGCAGCTCGCGATGCTCCCAACCATTCCCGGCCTTGAGCGGGTCAAAATGGTTCGGCCTGGCTACGCCATCGAATACGATCACGTCGATCCGCGCGAACTCGATCCGACGCTGGAGACCAAGCGGGTGCCGGGGCTATTCCTGGCCGGACAGATCAACGGCACCACCGGCTATGAGGAAGCCGCGGCCCAAGGGCTCGTGGCCGGTCTCAATGCGGCATTGGCTGCCAGCGGAGCGGCGCCGGTGGTGTTCGATCGCGCCGACGGCTATCTCGGCGTGATGATTGACGACCTCGTCACCCGCGGGATCACCGAGCCCTATCGGATGTTCACCTCGCGCGCCGAATACCGGCTGACCCTTCGGGCGGACAACGCCGACCAGCGCCTGACCGACAAAGGCATCGCGCTGGGCTGCGTCGGGGGCGCGCGGTCGCGGCGTCACCGTGTCAAGATGGCGGCGCTCGATGCGGCCAGGTCGCTTTCGAAGTCGCTCACGATCACGCCGAATGAGGCCGCGAAATACGGGCTCTCGCTCAACCGGGATGGCCATCGCCGCTCAGCATTCGAGTTGTTGGCCTATCCCGAGGTCGGCTGGGGTGAGGTCACCGACATATGGCCGGAGCTGTCGGCCGTTGACTTAAGCGTCGCGACCCATCTTGAGATCGACGCCAAATACGATGTCTATCTGAAACGCCAGACAGCTGATGTGGATGCTTTCCGGCGTGACGAGGGATTGGTCCTTGCCGATGTCGATTACGCCGACGTGCCCGGGCTTTCCAACGAGGCGCGTTCAAGGCTCGAGGCCTCGCGGCCACGAACGGTAGGGCAGGCGGGACGCCTCGACGGATTGACTCCGGCGGCGCTGGGAATTCTCGCCGCCTATCTTCGGCGCGAGGCGCGACGCAAGTGTTCGACGGCGACCGCCTAAAACGTTTCACGTGAAACGAGGTACCTTGCGACAGCCAGCGAACTCCGCCGTCATTGCGAGCGCAGCGAAGCAATCCATGGATCGACTCGATGGCTCTGGATTGCTTCGCTGCGCTCGCAATGACGAACGATGCGACCGGTGCAGTGCGGTTCTAGAAGACACCTCAAATTAATGGCCAACAGATCGAGACAGAGCGCGTCCAGCGGTCGCGCTTCCGACAAAGCGGCGGCGCTGGCGCTGACGCCTGTTTCACGTGAAACAGAGGCGCGGCTCGATCGCTATATCGATCTGCTCCTGGAGTGGCAGGCGAAGACAAATCTTGTCGCGCCCTCCACGCTTCCAAACTTGTGGACGCGGCACGTTTCCGATTCGCTCCAGCTCCTGGCTTTCGCTCCAGGCGCAAAAGTCTGGGCTGATCTCGGCAGCGGCGGCGGCTTTCCCGGCGTGGTGCTGGCTTGCGCATTGGCGCAGACGCCGGGCGCCATGGTCCATCTGGTGGAGCGCAACACCAAGAAGGCCGCCTTCCTGCGCGAGACGCTCCGCGTTACGGGGGCCCCTGGGGTCGTGCATCTCGCCGAGATCGGAGATACTGTGGATAGAATCACAGGACCGGTCGATTGCGTCACCGCCCGCGCGCTGGCTCCGCTACATCAGCTGGTGGGCTTCGCGGAACCGCTGGTGCGCAGAGGTGCGAAAGCGTTACTTCTAAAGGGCCAAGATGTAGAGGCCGAATTGACCGAGGCCACCAAATATTGGAATATCCAACCGAAACTTCATTCCAGCCGGAGTGGCGGACAAGGCTGGATCGTTGAGCTCGACCACATCGAGCGGCGCCATCGATCCGCGACAGCAGCAAAAAGCGACTGCGCATGAGCGTAATTGATCAAGTTTATCAAGAGGATAGGGCTCCCCAGCCGATCGGCCATCCGCGTATCCTGGCGCTCGCCAATCAGAAGGGCGGCGTTGGCAAGACCACGACCGCGATCAATCTGGGTACCGCGCTGGCCGCGATCGGCGAGCGCGTCCTGATTGTCGACCTCGACCCGCAAGGCAATGCGTCCACCGGTCTTGGCATCGATCGCCGCAGCCGCAACTGCTCGACCTATGACGTCCTGATCGGTGAGGCGCCGCTGCGCGAGTCGGTGGTGCCGACCGCGGTGCCGCGGCTGCACATCGCGACGTCGACCATGGACCTCTCCGGTCTTGAGCTTGAACTTGGAACGACGCCCGGCCGCGCCTTCCGTCTGCGCGAGGCGATCGCGGCGCTGAACAACAACGTCACGCCCGAATCCGATTACACCTACGTGCTGATCGACTGCCCGCCCTCGCTCAACCTTCTCACCGTCAATGCGATGGCGGCATCGGACGCGATCCTAGTGCCGCTGCAGTGCGAGTTCTTCGCGCTTGAGGGTCTGTCACAATTGCTGCAGACGGTCGAGCAGGTGCGCACCACGCTCAATCCCAATCTGTCGATTCACGGCATCGTGCTGACGATGTTCGACTCGCGCAACAATCTGTCGAACCAGGTCGTGGCCGATGTCCGGCAATTCATGGGGGCCAAGGTCTACAACACCATGATCCCGCGCAAC
Organism: Bradyrhizobium sp.; assembly: GCA_049674245.1. Classification (GTDB taxonomy): domain Bacteria; phylum Pseudomonadota; class Alphaproteobacteria; order Rhizobiales; family Xanthobacteraceae; genus Bradyrhizobium. Next base: position 5,899 of record JBATYU010000891.1, read on the forward strand.
GTGCGCATCTCCGAGGCGCCGTCCTACGGCAAGCCGGTGCTGGTCTACGATCTGAAATGCGTCGGCAGCGAAGCGTATCTGAAACTCGCAACCGAGGTGATCCAGCGCGAGCGCGAGCTGCGGACGCATTGATCCCTGGTGGCGTCGCTCAGGCTTCGAATGAAAAACAACAACATCCAAACCGGAGTGATACCGCGTGAATCCGAGGGAGCTGGCGATGGCCGACGAAGCGCGTTCGCGACTGGGCCGAGGTCTTGCTAGTCTGATCGGCGATGTCGGCGGCGAGGCCGCGCATATCGACCGGCCGCGCGCGCAGCGCAAGGTGCCGATCGAGTTCCTAAGACCCAATCCACGCAATCCGCGCCGCGCCTTTTCCGATGCCGAACTCGGTGAGCTTGCCGAGTCGATCAGGCAGCACGGCGTGATCCAGCCGATCGTGGTGCGGCCGGTGAAGGGCACGCAGGACCGCTACGAGATCATCGCCGGCGAGCGCCGCTGGCGGGCCGCGCAGGCCGCCGGCCTGCATGAGGTGCCGATCGTTCCGGTCGAAGTCAGCGATAGCGACGCGCTCCAACTCGCAATCATCGAGAACGTGCAGCGCGAAGACCTCAATGCGATGGAAGAGGCGCAGGGCTATCATGCGCTGGCCGATGAATTCAAACGCAGCCAGGATGAGATTGCGAAGATCGTCGGCAAGAGCCGCAGCCACGTCGCCAACATGATGCGGCTGACGAAACTGCCAGCCGAGGTGCAGGCCTATATCGCCT
>JBATYU010000892.1:0-1752 GCA_049674245.1 Bradyrhizobium sp.
ACTGGATCTATTTGACGCCGATGGCGCTGGGGGGCGCCGCCACCATGCTTGCCGCAGCCTGGAAATTCCTGGGCATCGGCAACCGCGCAACAGAAGGGCCGCTGGATTCTCTCTATGCCCTGGCGCGGCGGATTCGGCGCGTCGATTCACAGGCTGAGCTGTCGGATATCGAAGAAGAAATCGACAACATTCTGAAAGCGGAGCTGGCCAAATCCGCTGCCGGAGACGAGAGCGCGGTGGATGATGCCACATTGAACGTGGCAGCCCATCGGTTGGAGAGCTTGATCCACGACCGACGAGCATTGCTTGCGAAGAGACCGGCAGTCGCCTCGGTGGCCTAGGCGACACCCCACTGATCGCCAAACGATGCGGTATAGCGATTAACGGAATGACCGATATTTACAACCCAAGGAGACCGTGCCTTCGGCAACCGACTTGCTGAAATCGAGCAGCTGCTCAAAACCGTGCACGATAAGGCGGCGGATCTGTAGCAATCGATGCAATAACGTAACCGCTCAATGTCGGCTTTGGGGTCAAACTGAGAAATACTCGGAACGAGCAGATATTTTCCGCTCTTCCGCCGATAACAGACATCCTTGGCGGCCCTTTGGCTAGGCTTAGTGTTCAGGCGAAAGGGAGTGTTTTCATTCCATATCCAATATTCCGCGAATGCCCCTTGGCGAGCGCCCTGCCCGCACCTGAGCAGACTGACAAGGTTTTACGATCTCCTTGCCGGTTGTCAGTCGCATCAAATGACTCAATTTGGATGCAGTTTTGGTATTCGCATTGATGCACGATGGGGGGGTTAGTCGCTGCTCGCAGAAACAAGATGATGTATGAATGGTCGAAGGCGGCTTTTGATCAGCTCCAGGATCGCCAGAGTGACGGGCAAGTTAAAACGCCGAGGCCCGGCGCTTCCTGGATTAAGATAGAGCACGCCGCGAATAGTCTCGATCCGGGGCCAATGCGAGTGGCCGGAAATGACCACGTCAACTCCGCAGGATACGGGATCCAGCTGCAGTTCATGGATATCGTGCAGGACGTAGATGGAGCGCCCGCCGAGCCTTACCATCTTGGTGTTGGGATAACGTTCCGCCCAGTGGTCGGTATCGACATTCCCTCTGATCGCAATCACAGGCGCAATCCGGCGGAGTCCGGCGATGATGTCCGGCCGACCGATATCGCCGGCGTGGACGATATGCGCCACCCCGGCCAGGCGTTGCTCAGCCTCTGGACGTAGGAGCCCGTGGGTGTCCGAAATGACTCCTATCCTCACCTCATCAGCGTCCCTGCTTGCCCGACCGTACGCTCAACCATTACTTAATGGCATCTGTGCCACAGGCCTTGAATGCGCGACTATACGTCGGAGCGAACCCTTACATAGGATCCCGGCGCGTCTTCGATGACCGACACGCCCTCGCCGGACGTCCGGGCAGCGACTTGTCCACCTGTGAACGACATCACCCACTCGTTCCAGTGGGGCCACCATGAACTCCGGCGCTCGGTCGCAGTTTTGAACCATTCGTCGGCCGTCGCGGGATTCGACGAATTCGTCCAGTGGCCGTATTTCGAACCGGGCGCACTAATCACTCCGGCCATGTGGCCGGACGCTGACAGCACAAACTCAACCGGACCGCCATAGAGTTGCGTTGCCCGATAAGCTGATTTCCAGGGTGCGATATGATCTTCCTTTGTGCCCAGAATAAATGTCGGCGTCGTAATTTTCCGCAGATCGATTGGCGTGCCGTCGAG
>JBATYU010000893.1:0-3069 GCA_049674245.1 Bradyrhizobium sp.
GTGCAAGGTCGCGCCATTTGTGCGAGATCTCTAGCCGAACGCGAATAGACCAAATGCACTTGGGTTGGAGCGGTTTCTTTTGACCGACGAGCAATCCCTTATTGCAAGATCGTGGCAGGTCTTTGTCGACAAGAGTACGCATGACGGTTTCTCCGCCATCCCGCCCTCCACGGCGCTCCATAGTGAGCGACGGATCGTAGTCACAAATTGCGCCGTGATCTCACCCACTGCCATTCCCGATTGGCCGCTCACGGCGCATTGCGGACATTCCCGCCCCCCGGTTCACTTCGAGCGGCGTACGCCGCAATTCAAACCGCAGCCACAAAGACCTCGATTGGCAGGGGGTGGTCGATCACATAGCTGCCGAAATTTGGATTGTGAGCGTCTGGCTGGCCACGTTGGTCTGCTCCCACCGCACGCGCCAACAGCGTATAACGGCCGGGTTGTGCCGGCGTGATCCAATCGTATTTCCAGCGGCGCCATGCGTGGCGGCTTATCGGGTCGACGAAATCGCCCTTCACCCACGATCCGCCGGCATCGAGGCTGATCAAGATTTCGGTGACTTCGGTATCCCCGGCCCAAGCGGCGCCGAAAATGGTGTAGGGCCGATTGGGTTCGAGCACCTCGTAGACGCGGGGGCGTGCGATCTGCGACTTCAGTTTCATCTCGGCGAGCGGCCGGCGCACGGGTGTCCCCTCGGAATCGTCCCAATAGCCGTAGTCAGACGTCTGCCAGTAGCCCTGAAACGGCTGCGTGGTCGCAACGATGTCGGTCAGCCACTTGACCGACGCCATGCCGTAATGCCCCGGCACGATGGCGCGCAGCGGATAGCCATGATCGGGTGTCAGATCCCGTCCGTTCATCTGGTAGGCGATCAACACATTGGACTCCATCGCCTTCGTTCTCGGGATACTGCGGGCATAAGAGATCGGACCCGGGGGCTTTGGCTCTTCCTTCGGCACGCCGCGATCGGCGCCTTCGAGCACCAATTCGCAAACCTCGTCTGTTAGCCCGGCGCGCTCCAGAAGCACGGACAGGGGAACACCCGTCCATTCGGCATTGCCGACCGCGCCGAGCTCCCATTGTGCGCCCGGCACCGGCGGCACCATGAATACCCGGCTGTTGCCGGCGCATTCCAGCGTGGCGACGCAGGTCCGTGAAGGCATGGCGCGGATATCGGCGTAGCTCAGGCTTAGCTCGTTCCGCACGGCGCCGTTGATCGATAGCCGATAGGCGAGGGGATCCAGCTTTGGCGTCGGGAAATGACTGCGTATGTAAAACAGCTCGGACGGCGTGATGAAGTCTTCGAGCTGATCGAATGGCATTTCAAGATTATTCGGGTCCTTTTGCCGGATGATCAGTCCAACGGGACGCGTAGCGGTGCCGGACCAGTTTTCGGTTTTCATATCCATCGCGGGGTTCTCCTATTGGTTTCGAAGTGGAATCGCGGCGCGAACGTCAAATCGGCGCGAGATTGATGCAGAAAATCAGCACGGCGATCGCGAGCGCGGCCGCAAGCAGCGACTCGGCACGGGACTGCGGGATCTGGACAATCTCATCGCGATCGATCGCGCGGCGCGTGCGCTCAAAGGCGAAGCCGCTTCGTGCGACGATGGCGATTCCAATCGCTACCATTGCCAGTCCGGCATAGCGGGTCGCGACCGGGATCACCGCGCCAGCGTCTTCCGCCGTAAGATGGGGTATGCTTCCGCCACCGGCCGCATCGAGGAAGACGTTCAGCTTGATGAGAAAAAATCCAAATGCCGCCACGGCCAGGCCGGTGCGTATCCAGGCAAGAAAGGTTCGCTCGTTCGCCGCGTGGTTGGTGTAGTTCGCGATCATTGAATCGCTCCTCGTGCAAGGAACATTGAGCTCGGCTCAAGATATGCGATCGGGAATTATCCCAGGATCATATTGGCCGGCCAATCGTCATGCGTTGTATTCCCACCGCTCCAACGTGGCGCGCAGCTCTCACCCGTGACGCAGGTGCCGAATGTCGGATGAAGACACGCGCCCGCTTTTTGTTCAGAGGAACTACAGTGAGCATCATGGCGTGCAATCTGCGTCGCGAGCGCAGGTGAGCCGGTCAATAGGATGAGTGAAACCGCAAACACTGCCGGGACCTTAAGAAATCGTCGCATTTTGTCTCTCCATTCGTTGTTGTCGCCTGATGATGTTGCTCAACGTAGGAGGCCCGACTTCAACGATCCAACTTATTGTTTGTGTCATTCCAATCGATACGCTCGATGGATCGGATCGCCTCGGAGAATGGCCGTGCCGGGTTGGTTCGGGAACACGACAGCGGGGCTGTGAACTTGCACGGCAGTGCCGATCTTGTCGGCTGGGCGAGCCAAGTCTTAATCAACCTGTAGAACCGATTGGTTTTACAATTTTTATCTGTTAGATTGATCGATAGAGATGACCGATATTGGGTTCGAAGGCCGATGGAGCCAACCTATGATCGTCATCTTAAGTACCAAACTTGCCAAATCGCTTGATGGCAGGGCCGGCGCCGGCCTCCCTTCAATCATCCAGCGATGGCCCGGCCGGAACAGTCACGAAATTCTGCCGGGCCTGTTCCTGAATTGGGTTATCGCAGGAGCGGCGTTTGCCATCAGACAGCTGCCGGGCATGGCGATGTTCAATCCCATGATGCTGTCCATGGCGATTGGAATCGCGTTCCACAACATCGTCGGTACGGCGGCCTGGGCCAAACAGGGCGTAACATTCAGTCTCCGCCGGCTGCTCGGTACCGTCATTCTCTCATTCGGCTCTCAATTGACCTCAAGCCAGCTCGTCACTCATGTCGATGACAAAGGCGTTGTCTATGCAATCGCCTGTGTATTCGGATCAGTTGCGATGCTCGCCGATCCGATCGCCGCCGATGCCGAGGCGTGGATTGTCGCCGCGACGACATCTCTCTCGATCGCGTTGGCCGCGATAGGCCCGGAAACTAACATCGGCAAGCTGACGGCGAGGGGCTTTCGGCCTGCCTGGCTCGGTACGCTCGCGTTGCCGTTTATCGCGGGCTTCAGCCTCACGCTGATCAAATTGATGGAGTAACACGCC
>JBATYU010000894.1:0-3368 GCA_049674245.1 Bradyrhizobium sp.
CCAGCCAACACGAGTCGAATCATTTGATCGAAGCGCGTTAGCGTAACTTCTCGAACCGCCGTATACGGACCCGTACGTACGGTGGTGTGGGAGGGGCGGAGCCGCGAGGCTCCCCCCTATCCCGATCTTTGGGTGCAAAGCTGACATCGCGCTTGTCCGCATTGGCGCGTTTCTTTTTCGCGCCTGGTCTCCAAGCATCGCGAGAGCACCTTATCGCGCCGGTCGAACTCCATCCTGGATCAAGGTGAAGAACCGGAAGCCCGCCGTTCGCACGCGAAGTCCGGATCGGACAGCAGTCACCGGGCGTCACGCATATTCATTACAGCTCGCGGCGGCATTACCGTCATCGCCATGTCTTCGTTTATTGCGGCCAATGCTGGTAGAGCAGGATCGAGATCATGATCATCGAGCCGGCCGCAACCATCACCGAGCAGATCACCGGCAATTCTTCGAGGACAGCGAGAGCGGCTGCCCGCCCCTTATGGTTTCGCGCAAAGCGCCAGCCTGCCACACCCATTCGGAAACCTCCGTTTGGCCCCCAGCAGGTGGTTTGACTCTAAAAGCAGGAATCTTGCTCATATTTTGGCAGCAGCAACTATTTTTTGGCAGCAGCAACTATTCACCCTGTCATACCTAAAAACGCGTTTAAATCCTGCATTCCGACTCGGGGAACCGAGTGCCGGCAGGGTCGGACTGGATTCCACGAAATCAAACACGACGGCTATCGCCTGATCGTTCAGCGCGAGGGAAAGCGCGTGTGGCTGTTCACCCGTAACGGCCACGACTGGAGCGGTCAGTTTCCAAGGTCAAAAACCAGGCGCATCTCACCTTCAGCCGGGTGCTGGATCAGTTCGGTTGAGTTGTGCGAGGGTAGGCCCGGTCCGAGCCGGTCCTGCATAGGTGATCGATCTCGCGATGCAGGGCTTTGATATGAAGACCGCGGTGAGGGACGATGCAGTGACCAAAGACGATTTCAACGAAAGGTGTGCAGAGGCGGACCATGTGTGGAAGGAGTTTGACCAGGATCGGCATCCAAACGTCCATGCCTGCGAAAACTGTCTCACCTACGGCCGCCGCGATGGTGCGACCATGAGGACGATCATGTGCGCCGAGCCTGGGTGTTCCAGCCCCGCAGAAATGTAAATGAAGCTGGAAAAGTCGTGGGTCTGCGAATCTCACTTCGTCGGCGTCATCATTCCTTGAGTCCAGCGGCTGAACCCGATTGATGGAGCCTTGGCATTGTTCGGCAGTGCACAGCACTCCACTGGATTTGTTGCCAACCGCCCGGTTGATTTAGATCAATACCCACTCTCTCGAATTGGGCGACATGCAAGCGGGCAGCAAACCGGGAGCTTGATATGGGTGAACGTTCGGAATCGAAGCGGGTCTGTCGTCGAAGCGCTCTTGCTCTTTTTGGATACGCAGCTGTGTTTGGACTCGTAGCCTCGCCTGCAATTCTGATGGTGTCAGACGCTGACGCCCAGACACCCACCACTCCCGCTACGCCTTCCACTGAGGCGCCGAAGTCTGGTACGGAACGGCGTCAGGAGCGACGCGCGGGCCGCGCAGAGCGGCGTCAGGAGCGACGCGCGGGCCGCGCAGAGCGGCGTCAGGAACGGCGCGAGGGGCGTGCAGAACGACGTCAGGCACGCCGCACGGGGCGTACAGAGCGACGCGAAGAGCGGCACGACGGTGCTGCCGAAGAGAAAAAGTAGTCTACTCAAACCGAAGTACAGCCGCCCCAGTTGGTGGCTAGTACCCACTATCGGTGAAGAATGAGTCGTGATTCAAGGATGCATGATCGGCATCCCTGAAGCGACTGCTATTATTTTGACGACGGCGGAACGCGCCGAGCTTGAGGGCTTGGTGCGTTCGACGAAGACGGAGCACCGGCTGCGGCAGCGCGCACGCATCGTGCTGTTGGCGGCGGAGGGTATGGCGAGCCGGGCGATCGGGCGGGCCGTTGGCTGCACGACCGGAACGGCATCGAAGTGGCGGGTGCGCTATGCCGAAAAGCGGTTTGGCGGTCTCGATGAAACGGGCGAGCGAGGCGCCGAGCCAAAATACACGAAGGAAACGGGCAAACGCATTCTGGCGCTGTTGGATCAGCCGAAGCCCAAGGGCTATGCCCGCTGGTCGGGACCGCTCTTGGCCGCAGCGCTCGGCGATGTCGATGTGCAGTATGTCTGGCGCTTCCTGCGTACCCAGAAGATCGACCTTGCCGGGCGCAAATCCTGGTGCGAGAGCAACGATCCAGAGTTCGCCGCCAAGGCGGCCGACGTGGTCGGGCTCTACATGGCACCGCCGGAGAATGCGATTGTCATCTGCGTCGATGAAAAGCCCTCGATCCAGGCACTGGAGCGGGCACAGGGCTATCTGAAAATGCCGAACGGCCGAGCGCTGGGCGGTCATAGCCACGATTACAAGCGCAACGGCACCTCGACGCTGTTCGCAGCCTTCGAGGTGGCCACCGGCAAGGTGACGGCAGCTCACAAGAAGCGGCGGCGGCGCATCGAGTTCCTCGACTTCATGAACGACATCGTCGCCGCTTGGCCCGACACCGCCATCCACGTCGTGCTCGACAACCTCAATACCCACAAACCAAAAAACGACCGTTGGCTCAAGCGGCATCCGAACGTGACATTCCACTTCACGCCGACCCGGGCCTCATGGCTCAATCAGGTGGAGATCTGGTTCTCGATCCTGCAAGGACAGTCCCTGTGCGACGAATCCTTCACCTCGGTCAAACAGCTCAGAGAGCACATCGACGACTTCATCGATGCCTACAACGCCGATGCCAAGCCATTCGTCTGGAGCAAGTCCGAGGTCCATCAAAAGCGGCTCAAAGCCCGTTTCGCGGACCAATGATTCCGGATACTAGGTCAGCGTTTCCTTGGTTCGAATCATATTAGGCAGCCTCGGCGAGTTTGTAAGACCAGGTGTGGACGACGGGGTGGCGATTGACGTCCTTGATGCCGAGCATGATGCGTTCCTTGAGCTCCTGCTTTGACGCCACGCGGATGTGGCGCAGGACCGAGCGGGCGAACTTGGAGAAGAAGCCCTCGATGAGGTTGAGCCAGGAGCCGTGCTTGGGCGTGAAGGTGAACGCGAAGCGGCCCGCCGGTTGAGTGGCGAGCCAGGCTTGGGTTTCTCTGGAGATATGCGCCGAGTGGTTGTCCAGGATCAGCTTGATCGCCGTGCCGGCCGGGTAAGCGGCATTGAGAAGCTTGAGGAATTCGATGAACTCGCGGCTGCGGTGGCGGTCTTTGACCAGGGCGTGGACCTTGCCGGTGAGCAGATCGATCCCGGCCAACAGGCTGAGCGTGCCATGGCGCTTGTACTCATGATCGCGCGAGAATGTCGCGTAG
>JBATYU010000895.1:0-8257 GCA_049674245.1 Bradyrhizobium sp.
CGCACCAGAAGTCAGGGCCCTTTCCTCAGCCAGCATTACCCGGCTTCGACGGTCATACGACCCCGTCCGACTCCCGCCATGGCCGCCGCCTTCGCGACGTTGAGGCCGCTACCCTCGCCCGTGACGGATCTCCCCCGATGATGCCCCGCAGTCGCGCACAGATCGATCGGTCTGCAATCGGCCCCGACGCGCCTCTCCGTCTGGATGTGGCCGCGGCCATTGCCTTTCCGGATGGATCCATGACCGTGAGCGGTTTGCGTAACGAAAACCGGAAGGGACGGCTCATATTCGAGCTGATCGCCGGCAAGCAGTATGTGACGTTAGCCAGCATCGAACGCATGAGGCAAGAATGCCGAGACGCGCCAAAGGTCCCCGCCTCTACCACCGCGAACGCCGCGGCCGCGAAGCCGTCTGGGTCATCCTCGACGGAACGGATGAAGTCAGCACAGGCTGCGGCCCAGGCGATCGCGAACGAGCTGAAAAAGCCCTCGCCGATTACATCGGCAAAAAGCACCGACCCAACTGGCAAAATACTCACCCTGCAGAGATAGCGGTGGCCGACGTCCTCTCCTATTACGGCACCAATCGCGCGCCGAAGCTCACGCACCCCGAGCTGGTGGACTATCACATGGTGCCGCTGCTGAAACATTTCGGCGGGCTTACCTGTTGGGATGTCAACTCGGAGACCTGCCGCACCTACACCGAGCTCCGCATGACGGGGAAGCTCGGACGCGCGGTGAAGGAAAGCACGGTCCGGCGCGAGTTGGTCACGCTTAGCGCGGCTCTCACCTTTGCCTACGACGAGCGCAAGCTTTCGCATCCCATTAAGGTGCCGTTGCCGAGTGAAGGGCAGCCACGATACCGCTGGCTAGAGCGGCGCGAAGCCGCGGCACTTCTTGCGGGCGCGTTGGGGATCACGTGCGTTGCCTGTGACATCAAATCGCGCAAGCCTGTGAAATGGGGCAGGATGCATCAGCCATCCTACCATGTCGCGCGGTTCATCCTGAACGGCCTCTACACCGGGACCCGTCACGAAGCGAACCTCATGATGCGCTGGGGCGTCAACTCGAAGGGCGGCTGGTTCGATGTGGAGCGCGGAGTGATGTATCGCCGCGGCGAAGGTGAAGTCGACACCAACAAACGCAGAGTACCCGCGCCGATCCCAGACCGGCTGTTGCCTCACCTGACGAGATGGCGACGTATCACCACGCTCGGGCCAGTCGAGTATGCGGGCCGACTGATCGCAAAGGAACGCACAGGTTGGGACCGCGCGGTCGAGCTGGCCGGCTTGGGCGATGAGGTTACTCCTCACGTCCTCAAGCACACCTGCATCACATGGCTGTTGCAGAACGGCGTTTCGACGAGACAGGTCTCGGGGTTCACCGGAGTGTCGGAAAAGATCATCGAGAAGGTTTACGGGCACCATTCGCCCGACCACCTGAACGAGGCGCGAACAGGATTTTCTGGGCGAAGCTTGGGCCAGAGGAAATAGGAATCACGATGAGGCGGACTAAACCCTTGATTTTAATGGTGGGCACGACAGGGATCGAACCTGTGACCCCTACCATGTCAAGGTAGTGCTCTCCCGCTGAGCTACGTGCCCTAAGTCTTGATGGGTCGGCGGTCCGTATATCGGCTCCAAAGCGGGCGGGCAACCCATACCCAACATGCTGAAGGAGGGAATCAGGCCGCCAGCATCTTGTTCACTTCGTTGACCAATTCGCGAAGGTGAACCGGCTTCGACAGCACCTTGGCATTCTTCGGCGCCTCGGAGTCCGAATTCAGCGCCACGGCGGCAAAGCCGGTGATGAACATGATCTTGATGTCGGGATCCAGTTCCGAGGCGCGGCGCGCGAGTTCGATGCCGTCCATCTCGGGCATCACGATATCGGTCAGCAGCATCTCGAACGGCTCCTCGCGCAGCCGTTGATAGGCCGACATGCCGTTATCATGGGGCGAGACCTGGAACCCCGCGTTTTCCAGCGCCTTGACCAGGAAGCGGCGCATGTCGTTGTCGTCTTCGGCGAGGAGAATCTTATGCATGGTACTGACTCGTCGAATACGGCTGAGGACATCAATCCGCACACTAAGCCCGACAGAGGGTAAATATCGAGTGAAAGGCGTGCGGCCGGATCGTCAGTCTGAGAGGACCATTTCTGTACCGGAATGCGGCCCAAAGCAATGAACACCGGCATTTTCCGCTTGTTAGGATATGTTCCAGTCAGCTTTAAGGCTTTTTTCGCTTGGCAGGATGGCCGCGATTACCGATGATGCCAACTCACAAAAACCGCGGTTTTCTGGCCGAATCGACCGATTCTTAGGAATCGCGGATTTGAGGAACGGCGCCCAACGATGACGAAGCTTGATGGCGAACAGCGGCCTCCTTTCGAGGTCTTGGAGCCGGCCGAGTGGCGGGCGCCGATCATCTTCAACTCGCCACATTCCGGCTCGGTCTATCCGTACGACTTCCTCAGCGCCTCGCGGATCGATCTGCCCACGCTGCGCCGCTCCGAAGATTCGTTCATGGACGAATTGATCACCGATCTGAGCAGCCGTGGATTCCCGACGGTGCGGGTCAACTTCCCCCGCTCCTATGTCGATGTGAACCGCGAGCCCTATGAGCTCGATCCGCGGATGTTTTCAGGGCGATTGCCGAGTTTCGCCAATACCCGGTCGATGCGGGTGGCCGGCGGTCTCGGCACCATTCCGCGCGTGGTCGGCGACGGGCAGGAGATCTATCGCGAGCGTCTTTCCGTCGATGACGCGCTGTCGCGGATCGAGGCGCTCTATAAGCCCTATCACCGCGCGCTTCGGCGGCTGATCAACAAGGTGCACCAGGCGTTTGGAACGGTGGTCGTGGTGGATTGCCATTCGATGCCCTCGATCGGCGTGTCGCGCGACGAGCCGCGCCGGCCGGACGTGGTGATCGGCGACCGCTACGGCACGAGCTGCGCGCCGCTGTTGCCCGACACGGTCGAGAACACCATGAGCCGGCTCGGTTATTCGGTCGGACGCAACAAGCCCTATGCCGGCGGCTTCATCACCGAGCATTATGGCAATCCGGCCGCCGGCCTGCATGTCATCCAGCTCGAGCTCAACCGCGCGATCTATATGGACGAACGCCGTCGCGAAAAGGGGCCGCGATTTGCGCAAGTGGCCGCCGATTTCGCCGCGCTGGCGGACGCGCTCGCGACCGTTCCCTTTGGCGATCTCGGACCGTTCCAGGCCGCGGCGGAATAAAATCGCGCCGTCGCCGATCCAGTGTTCGTTCCAGGCCAGTCTGCGAGACCACCCCAACCTGGAATCCTGTCATTCCGGGCTCGCGCTTTGCCCGGGATGACAGTGCCCGGGTAGCGAGCGGCAACAAAGCGGCAAGAAAAAAGGGCCGCTTGAATGAACAAGCGGCCCAAGTCTAGGGAGGAAACGCCCAAGGAGGGCAGCGATAGCGCGAGGCGCTACCGCACCGCAACAATATGCGACCGCGCTGCACAAGGTGCAAGTGGTTTTGGATCATTTCCAACGCAAAATTAATGAGGCTTGCGTTCGGGCAACAGTTCTATCAATCCATGTTTTATGCTTTATTTTCAATATCTTATTGCAAGTCTGGCGTTGAACTGGCGTTTTCTTTCGGCTCGCGGCGTTAATCTTCTCGATTTCGTGATCCCTGCTGTTACCGGAAAATAAACACCGCACGCGTGGGTGATTCGCGTACAAATTAGCAGCGCGTTCCCGCCAGACGGCCGTGCGCGGCTCGCCGATTGAGCTAGTGGTTCGATTCTAACAATCGCAACCCGTTTCGGCGGACATGGCTTCGAATGTTACAATCAAGGGACTATTAGCTTCGGCGCGCTCTCTTCAAGGAATAGCCGTGACGGTTATCGATTTCACTGCCTTCATCGGCCGCCTTGCGACCGTCTCCGGGGAGACCATCCTGCCGTTCTTCCGAACGTCGCTCCTGGTCGACAACAAGTCGGCGAGCCACGATTTCGATCCGGTGACCGAGGCCGACCGCGCCGCCGAAGCGGTGATGCGGCGGATCATCAAATATCACTTCCCCCAGCACGGCATCGTCGGCGAGGAATTCGGCAATGAGCACGAGGACGCCGAATATGTCTGGGTGCTGGACCCGATCGACGGGACGAAGTCCTTCATCGCGGGCTTTCCGATCTGGGGCACGCTGATCGCGCTCTTGCACAAGGGCACGCCGGTGTTCGGCATGATGCACCAGCCCTATATCGGCGAGCGTTTTTCCGGCGACAGCGGATCGGCGCATTACCACGGGCCATCGGGCGAACGCAGGCTCGCGGTGCGGCGCTGCGCCTCGCTCGCCGAGGCGACGTCCTACACCACCAGTCCGCTCCTGATGAACGCCGCCGATCGCGCGGCCTTTGCCCGGATCGAGCAAGCGGTGCGGCTGATGCGCTATGGCGGCGATTGCTATTCCTACTGCATGCTCGCCGCCGGCCATCTCGATCTCGTGGTCGAGACCGAGCTTAAATCCTACGACATCGCGGCCCTGATCCCGATCATCACCGGCGCCGGCGGCATCGTCACGACCTGGGAAGGCCGGCCCGCGCAAGGCGGCGGCCGCATCATCGCCGCCGGCGATCTGCGGGTGCACGAAGCCGCGCTGAAACTGCTCAACAGCTAAAGCGCTAAATGTGGCCTGCCTTCGCTTTCTCCATGCGCAAATTATATTTGCGTCGCGCAAAGCATTTTCGCACGCCTTAACGGCCATGCTCGCTTACGGTGGCGGCGCCTCAGCAAGGAGACGACACCATGCCGTCCGACCAGCCGCCGAGCCATTTGCACGGCAGATTTCTGGACATCGCAGCGAATATTTCTGTGTCGCTGTTCCTTTTGATGTTCGCAGTTTATTCGGCGCGCGGCCTGTTCGCGCCAGAGTTTACCTCGGCACGCTTTTTCGGCTTGCCCACTGTCGATGTCGACGGCACGCTTTATTATCGCGTCTATCTGGCGCGCAACCTCGCCATCGTGGCTGTCGGCCTCGTCTTCCTGCTTCGCCGGCAATGGCAGCCGCTGGCTGTTTTAACGACCGCGGCGATCGCCTTGCCCGTGTTCGATGCCGCGGCCTTGTATAGCGTGCTTGGAGGCGCAACCCCGCTCGCGGGACATGCCTCGGCGCTTGTTGTCATTGGTGTCGCCTCGGCTCTTCTCTGGCGGCGTGTGCGCAACACCAGCACTTGACGGACAGGCAAATTCGCTGCGGTCGCCTTCGGTGGAGTGAAGCCCAGCGCAGATTGCAGCATTGTTCCGGGACACAGAACAACGTGCGGCAAACGATCTACATCGAACTCGCCCTGTACAATAAGTGGCAACAGAATCTTCAAGGTTTGACGGCGGCGAAAATTCTTCGCCCCAATGCGCGGCCTCTGGGCACATCGGCAAGCTCGCGTCGAAAATCCGCCAGCTCACGGAATCTTGCCGACCAGATTGACGGCCGATTGGCGAACCAGGACCGCGATGTTGGCGACGACGATATTCTTGTCGTCGAGGAAAACGAGGTTCGTGGCGCCCGGAGCCAGCGGCTCGAGAATGACCAGGCGATTGTCGGGCGTATGAACATCGACGACATCTGAATCGCCGATCAACACGGTTTCAAAGCTCTTGTCGAGCACGAATGAGGATTTGAAACCGACACGCAGATCAATCGTCTGCTCCTCGGCCCAGGTGGCGGAGATTGTGCCCAGAAGCAGCGCTGCCGAAAAGGCAAAGGTACGAAAAATTGCGGTCATCGAAAATTCCTCCGGTGCAGTGGCAATTGCAGCCTTTGTTAGCCTGATAGGCTCGAATTCGCCGTGTGAGTGTGAAGTGGCCGACACTTGGTCAGGAAATTCGTTCCTCGGAATCGTCGCGCACCGTACCCGCTTCGGATACGCCACGCGGAATCCTAGCTCAGAAAACTCGGCAAGCGTAGTTGCGCGACGGCCCGCTCTGGCATCGAGCCGTGCCAGGCGGCATACTTGTCTCCGTCGGGACGAAAGACACGACGGACGCCCGGTGCAGGATTAAGGCTCCTGCGCGCCGAGAAAAGTCCGCGGAGCAGGGAGGCTTGCTTGAAGATCTTGCGGACGATGCTCGCCGGATTGTTGTTATCGCTGCTGCCGGCTGCGGCCATGGCACAGGATTTCCCGAGCAAGCCGATCAAGCTGATCGTGCCGTTCCCGCCGGGCGGGCCGAACGACATCATCGCGCGCGTGGTCGGCCAGCGCATGTCGGAACTGACGAGGCAGCCGGTCGTGATCGACAACCGCGGCGGACAGGCCGGCGTGCTCGGCACCGACGCGGTCGCGAAATCGAGTCCCGACGGCTACACCATCGGCATCGTAAGCGCGAGTGCGCTCGCCATCAGCCCGACCATGGAAAAGGTCGCCTACGACGTGCAGAAGGATTTCGCGCCGATCACGCTGGTCGTGACCGTGCCGGAGATGCTGGTGGTGGCGGGCAACGTTCCCGCCAACAACATGGATGAGCTGGTTTCGCTTGCGAAAGCACAACCCGGAAAACTCAATTTTGCCTCCGCCGGCGTCGGCGGCCTGCCGCATCTGGCGGGCGAGCTGTTCAAGCTGACCGCGAAGATCGACATCGTTCACGTGCCCTCTCGCGGCGCCGCACCGGCGATCAACGATCTGCTCAGCCAGCAGGTGCAGATGACCTTTCTCGATCTGCCGGTGATCCTGCCGCACATCAAGGCCGGCACCTTGCGCGGAATCGCGCTTGGCGCGCCCGAGCGCGCGCCGACCGCGCCTGACGTGCCGACAACAGCGGAAGTCGGCATGCCCGATCTCCTGATCGAAAACTGGTACGGCATGATCGCGCCGGCGGGGACGCCCGAGAAGATCGTGGCCACCCTGAACCGTCTCGCCAACGCGGCGATGGCCGACGCGGGCGTGAAGCAAAAGCTCGCCGATCAGGGCCTCACGGTGGCCGGCGACACGCCGGAGCAGTTTCGCAGCTTCATCGACGCCGAAATCAGAAAATGGGCCGATGTGATCAAGAACGCCGGCGTCGAGACCACGAAGTGACACCGGCCGACCGCTACACCCTTATCTCGTAGCCGATATCGAGGTCGCACGCCGCAACCCCGCCGCGCATCCCGACGCTCTCGGGGGACACCTCGATCAGGATGATCTTCACATCCTTTGGCGGCACGCCGAACCGCTCGAGATTTCTGACGATCGCGTGGTAAAGCGTGCGCTTGGTCACCAGAGTCCGGCCGGCAAACATGGTAATCTCGATATGGGTAAATCGCTCGCCCGCCGATCCAGGGATTGCGAAATGCTCCGGCGGATGCTCGACCAGCCGCAAGACCTTGTCGTCTTCAGGGGTATGGAGCGTCTCGACGATGGCAGCGTGAATGGCGTCGAGAAATTGGACCCCCCGGCTTGCAACCCATCCCTTCCTCACCTCGGCCAGAACATCGGGCATATCGGTCTCCCCCTGCGATTTCCTCGCCGCGAGGATCATTCCGGGGCGCAATGGTGGAGACAAGCCGGGATTGACGAAGGCTGTCTTCGCTTTAGCCGAAGGCTTAAATCCTAACCTTGCCCCGGAAAACCGCTCACCGTTCGGCTTTCCGCAAATATTCAACCAGTTGCTTCGCCGGCCGCGGCAGCGTCTTGAAACTGCGGGCGCAGATGACAAGCTTGCGGTTGGCCCAGGAATCGCGGATCCGGACCGGCACGATCGGCATCGATCGCGCGCAGCGCCTGGCGGCCGCTTCCGGCACCACGGCGATGCCGACATCGGCCGCCACCATCTGGCAGATCGCGTCGAAATCCCGCAATCGTGCGCGGAAACGCAGGCGCATCCCGAGCCGGGCTGCATGTTTGGAAATATGCATCTGCAGCGCGGTCGAGGTCGTCAGCCCGATGAAGTCGAAGGCAGCCACCTCGACAAAGTCGATCTGGCGGCGGCCACTGAGTGGGCCGCGTTTTGAGGTCACCAGCATCAGGCGGTCCTCGCCGAACAGGAATCGCTCGACATTGTCGGGCAACGCATGCTCGGCGGCGAAGCCGAGATCGGCCGCGCCGACCGCGATCGCGGCGGCGATGTCGACGCTTTCACGCTCCTCGACATCGACATTGATATCGGGGTGCTCGCGCAAGAAGGCCGCCAGCGCTTTCGGCAAATGCTCCGACAGGCCCGAGGTGTTGGCGAGCAGGAGCACGCTGGCCCTGACCCCGCTGGCGAAGCCGGCGAGGTCGCCGCGCATCGCCTCCACATTGTGCATGAC
>JBATYU010000896.1:0-1744 GCA_049674245.1 Bradyrhizobium sp.
TCCATCGCGCCGCCCATGCCCTTGACCATCTTGCCCGGGATCATCCAGTTGGCGAGATCGCCGTTCTGGGCCACCTGCATCGCGCCCAGGATCGACAGATCGATATGCCCGCCGCGCACCATGCCGAAGGAATCGGCTGAAGAGAAATAGCTGGTGGTCGGCAGTTCGCTCACCGTCTGCTTGCCGGCGTTGATGAGGTCGGCGTCCTCCTCGCCCTCGTAAGGAAACGGCCCCATGCCGAGCATGCCGTTCTCGCTCTGCAAATTCACGTCGATGCCGTTGGGGATATAGTTCGACACCAGCGTCGGAATGCCGATGCCGAGATTGACGTAGTAGCCGTCGCGCAATTCCTTTGCGGCGCGCGCCGCCATCTGTTCGCGGGTCCAGGCCATCAGATTTCAACTCCGGTTGCAGCCACGTTGGTGGGGCGCGGCCTAGTGTTGCGGAATTCGATGCGCTTGTTGCCAGTGCCGACCTGGACGATGCGCTTCACAAAGATGCCGGGGGTGTGGATGTGGTCGGGGTTGATCTGGCCCGCCGGCACCAGGTGCTCGACTTCGGCCACGGTGACTTTTGCGGCGGTCGCCATCATCGGGTTGAAATTGCGCGCGGTCTTGCGATAGACGAGATTGCCCGCGGTATCGCCCATCCAGGCATGGACGATGGCGAGATCGGCGAATAATCCGCGCTCCATCAGATATTTCTCGCCGTCGAATTCCTTCACCTCCTTGCCCTCGGCAATCAGGGTGCCGACGCCGGTCTTGGTGTAGAAGGCCGGAATGCCGGCGCCGCCGGCGCGGATGCGCTCGGCGAGCGTGCCCTGCGGATTGAATTCGAGCTCCAATTCGCCCGCGAGGTATTGCTGCGCGAACAGCTTGTTCTCGCCGACATAGGAGGAGATCATCTTCTTGATCTGGTGGGTCTCGAGCAGGCGGGAAAGCCCGATGCCGTCGACGCCCGCATTGTTGGAGACCACGGTGAGGTTCTTGACCCCGGAGTCGCGGATCGCCTCCGAGAGGGTCTCGGCAATGCCGCACAGGCCAAAACCGCCGGACATGATCATCATGCCGTCCTTCAGAACGCCGTCGAGGGCCGATTTGGCGTCGGGATAAACCTTGTTCATGAGACTACGACCTCTTGGGGGGACGTCGGAATTATTAGGCGGAATCTTCGCAGTGCGTCAATGACAGGCCCAAACGCCCGTTATACCCGGCCCGTAACACCCCGGATGGCCTTGATTGCGTCAAGAAAACCCTTCAAGTTGCGGCACTTGGCACGGGTGCGGCGCCTGACCCGGCCGCTATCTTAAGATCCGGCCGACGACGGCAACCAGATCGGGAAATGTCATTACGATGGCCCAAGGAATGAAGCGCCTGGGGACGCTGATGGCCGCGTTGCTCGGCCTGGTGCTGATCGGCCTGATCGCCAGCTCCTGGCTGATCAATCGGGACGCGTTGCGCCAAGCGGTGGGGGCGCAGATCCGCACCGTCACCGGTCTCGATCTCGTCGTCAAAGGCAATATCGACGTCTCGGTATTTCCGGGCAGCTACGTCTCGTTTCATGACGTAGGCTTAAGGGGCGGCGACACTGCCGATCCCGCGCTCGCCGTCGACGTCTTCACCGCGAATTTGCGATTGCTGCCGCTGTTGATGCGGCGCTTCGAGATCGCCGATGTCATGATGCTGCGCCCGCAGATCATCGTCACGCGCTCCGCCGACGGCGAAAGCAACTGGACGCCGTTCAT
>JBATYU010000897.1:0-2910 GCA_049674245.1 Bradyrhizobium sp.
GTGCTGGTGTCGCCGTCGCTGTTGATGCTGGCGATCCAGGTGATGCAGCAGATTCTCAAAGACGCGCGGATGCGCGATGCCGCCGACCAGATCCGCACCGAGGTGCTCAATCTCGGCGACGATCTCAGCCGCCTGCGCGACCGCGTCTTGAAGCTGCAAAAGCATTTTTCCGACGCCAACGAGGATATCAGGCAGGTTCTGATTTCCGCCGACAAGATCGAAAAGCGCGCCGGGCGGATCGAGGAACTGGATTTCAGCAAGGAGACGCCGGTCGAAGCGCCGCGTCTGGTCAAACCAGCGACGCCCGAGTTGTTTCCCCTGCCGCGCAAGCTGCAGGCGGGGGAGTGACGTTCCGCCGTCATCGCCCGGCTTGACCGGGCCGTTCTTCCCCTCTCCCACAAGGGGAGAGGGGAAGAAGCCCCGAATCTGCTAACACCTTTTCATGACTGCACCCGAAGCTGCGTCCCCCCCGGCTGAAAATCCCGTCGTCACACCCCGCGCCTCCTGGCGCGACAGCCTTTCCGTCTACCTGCAGCCGCGCGTGCTGATCGTCCTCCTGCTCGGCTTTTCCTCCGGCCTGCCGCTGGCATTGTCGGGATCGACGCTCCTGATCTGGATGCGCGAGTCCGGCGTCGACCTCGGCACCATCGGGTTGTTTGCCCTGGTCGGCACGCCCTACACGCTGAAATTCCTCTGGGCGCCGCTTACCGATGCGCTGCATGTACCGTTCTTCACGCGGCGCTTCGGCCGCCGCCGCGGCTGGCTGGTGTTCTCGCAATTACTCCTGATCGCCGCGATCCTGCTGTTGGCGCTGACCGATCCCGCGCGCTCACCATGGTTCGTGGCACTGGCAGCGCTGTTGGTCGCGGCGATGTCGTCGACCCAGGACATCGTAGTCGATGCCTTCCGCGTCGAAAGCCTCCCCGAAAGCGAACAAGCCGCCGGCATGGCGTCCTATGTCGCGGCCTACCGTATCGGCATGCTGGTCTCTACCGCGGGCGCGCTGTTCATCGTCTCCGGCTTCGAGGGCACCGGGATCGCGCGGGCCTCGGCGTGGATGTGGGGCTATGCGGTGATGGCGGCGCTGGTGCTGATCGGCACCGTCACCGCGCTATCAGCCACCGAGCCCGGTCAATCGGCGCGCGTGGAAACCGCAACCAAGGCCGAGACCGCGGTCGCGCGCGTGCTCCATGCCGCGGCCGGCGCGTTCTCCGAATTCCTGACCCGCAAGAACGCTCTCGCGGCGCTCGCCTTTGTGGTGCTGTTCAAATTCACCGACGCATTTTCCGGCACCATGACCGCGCCGTTCGTGATCGATCTCGGCTTTTCCCGCAACGACTATGCCGCGATCGTCAAGGGCGTCGGCCTCGCCGCGACGCTGATCGGCGGTTTCGCCGGCGGATTCGTGGCACGCCGCTATTCGCTGGCGGCAAGCCTGTGGATCGGCGGCGTGTTGCAGGCGATCGCCAACCTCTCCTTTTCCTGGCTCGCGCTGGTCGGCGTCAACGAGTGGGCGCTGGCGCTTGCGATCACGGCGGAAAATTTCACCAGCGCCATCGGCACCGTGATCTTCGTCGCTTATTTGTCGGCGCTGTGCCGAAACCCGCTGCACACCGCGACCCAATACGCGTTGCTCACGGCGCTTGCCGCGGTGGGGCGCACCTATCTGTCGTCCGGCGCGGGTTATGTGGCGAAAGCTGTGGGATGGCCGCTGTTCTTTGCAATCTGCGTCGTGGTCGCGGTGCCAAGCCTGATCCTGCTGGCGTGGCTGCAGCGGCGCAGACATTTTGACGGCTTGCAGACACGCGTTTGATCGCCGCGTCCATTCCGGCGGATCGTGCTCAATGGGTGGTCACGATACTCCATTTCGTCACCACGGCCTCGCTCATCTGGCCGGCGTCGTGCGCGCAGGCGACTTCGTCGACCTTGAGCGAGACTACCTTGCCGACCAGCCCTTTCAGTTCCACCGCCTGAGCATCGCTGTTGGTGACGATCTGAAACGTCTCCGGTCCGGTCTCCAGGCCGCAGAGGCCGTTCGGCGGCGGCAGCCGGCGCGGCTCGCTGGTGAGCTGATAGGTCGCGACACGTCTACCCTTCTTGCCGCCGCGCACGCGCATGGCGTTGAGCTCTCCCAAAAGCACGTCGCCGGCATTGATCGGCTTGCCCGCCTTGGGCGGCGGCTCGGCCTGCTGCGCGTGGCCTGCGGGCGCTGCGAAAGCCATGGTCGTCATCGATGCCAAAGCCAGCCGTTTGCCGAATCGTCGTTTCGTCATGTCAGTCATTTCCGTTTGTGGATGGTTAGAACAGCGTCCGCTGCCGCATCGCCGCCGACAACGTGCCCTCGTCGAGATAGTCAAGCTCGCCGCCGACCGGAACGCCGTGGGCGAGCCGCGTCACCTTGACATTCGCCTCCTGCAGGAGGTCGGTGATGTAATGCGCGGTGGTCTGGCCATCAACCGTTGCATTGAGCGCCAGAATGATTTCGGACACTTGCTTTTCATGCGCGCGCTTGACCAGCGCATCAATAGTGAGGTCCTGCGGGCCGACGCCATCGAGCGGCGACAGCGTCGCGCCCAGGACGTGATAGCGCCCCTGGGTCGCGTTGGCCCGCTCCAGCGCCCAGAGATCGGCGACGTCGGCGACCACCACGATGATAGCGCCATCGCGCCGCGGGTCGGTGCATACGGTGCAGGGGTTTTGCGTGTCGATATTGCCGCAGATGGTGCAGACCTGGATCTTGTCGATCGCCACCTGCAGCGCGGCGGAGAGCGGCGTCATCAGCGCCTCGCGCTTCTTGATCAGGTGCAAGGCTGCGCGCCGCGCCGAGCGCGGGCCCAGTCCCGGCAGCCGCGCCAACAGCTGGATCAGGCGTTCGATTTCGGGGCCGGCGACCGCAGCGGCCATCTCAGG
>JBATYU010000898.1:0-2660 GCA_049674245.1 Bradyrhizobium sp.
CGTCGACGGCGTCCTGGTGCAGTCCTATTGGTCTGACCGGGACATGGCTTGCATCGTTCCAGTGGTAGGGGCGGAAATCTCCGCAGCGCCCGACTTCCTTGAATTTGGCAAGCTGCACCGTCAGGAACCGAGCGATCCCAAGCCGGTGCAAATCACCAATATCGGAGGACATCCCGTCACAGTTTCCATTCCGCCGTCGCCGCCACTGAGCTTGCATCCGACGTTTGTGTGGGATGGCGCCGGCAATCATCAACTGAACCCGAGCCAAAGCCTGCAGATCGACGTCACTTTCATTCCAAGGATTCTCGGACTGAATGCCGGCGAACTGAAGTTCACGAGCAATGCCGTTGGCAGTCCGTTCGTGATCCACCTGCGCGGCCAGGGCGTTCCCGGATCGGCGTCGTAGTTTCTGCTTGCGGCTTGACGCGCTCATGATGGAGCCCTGAGCGCGTGCCGGAGAGCAACTGTGCTGATTTGGACCAGTGATCCGCCAGGTTCAAGGCTGACAAGCGCCTCCGGCGGCTGCGGCCTTGAGCCCGTCCGCTCACCGGTCGTTTTGGCTTTGCAAGCGTTCGGTCGGAGACCGCGCGCAGAGTTGGCGCTCGATCAGCTCAACGCATACCGACTGGCATCCCACTTTTGGCGCCGCTCGATCTTGGCGAACGCGTCGCAACAATGAAGAGAATTTCTGAACCGCCACACTAGTATTCGACAATCGCGCAGCCGGTGCAACATGGCAGCCGAGCCGTTCAAGTCTGCAGCGACGCAACGCCCATGTTGGCTCGCCTCAGTTCAACCGCAGCTCGGTGATGTGCCGTGGATCGGGCTCAAGCTCGTGACGTTCGACGCGCTTGACGAGGTCGGTCAGCGCGGCATTGGCTCTGCATGCAATGCCTACTTTCTCGCCCTCGCGCACCACAAAACCGTTGAGGAATTCGATCTCCGTGCGCCGGCCTTTCTGCATGTCCTGGCCCATCGAGGGACGCTGCTCCGAGGAAGTGCGCTTGCCGTCCGCAAAGCGCTGTTCGTCGCAGACGCCCATCGCCGCCTCATCGCCCTCGCCGGCACGCGCGATCGTCTCTGGCGGCAGGTGCAAAATCTCCTCCAGCTGATAGCCGTGCGCTTGGCCAACGCGGATCGCTTCGCTCCCGAGCCGGGTGGAGAAGCGGCGGATCGGCTCGCTTTGCAACATCTCGCCACCCGGCAGGCCGGTGCAGGCGGAAAGCCCGTTGCCCATGGCGTTGGCGACCAGTTTCGACCAGCGCTCGCCCCACAGATTGCCGGTGACCTTGGCGCTGTCGGCGGTGCCGACCAGGCGGCAGATTTCCTCCGCCCGCTGCGTGATACGGCCATGCACTTCGCCGGCGCGAAATACGGTGTGCGCCGTCCCGCCCTTGCCGGCGCCGCGGTGGATGTGGCCGGGCTCAGGCAGGTTGACCGTGATGCTGCTCGCAATGCAGCCGAGCGTCTTGCCCCAGCCGACGATGCCGGCGATCGTCTCTTCATTCATGCAGTTCTGCAGCGACACGACATAGCCGTCCGGCGCCAGATATTGCCGGATCAGCATGGTTGCCCAGGCCGTGTCGTAGGACTTCATGCAGACGAAGGCGATGTCGACCGGCGCCTCCTTGGCGAGCTGCTGGGCGTCGGTGACGTGCAGCGCGCGCACGGCAACCGAGAATTCCGCGACGTCGCGAGCGTGGGTGACGCGCAGGCCACCCTTCCTCATGTGCTCGACATGCTCGGGCCATGGGTCGATGAACGTCACGTCCTCGCCCGCCTGCACCATATGGGCGCCGGCATATCCGCCGACGGCGCCCGCTCCGACAATCGCTATCTTCCGACCCATGCTTTCCTCCCGGCATTCCCTTTAGCCGAGGCTAGCCGCCGGCTGGGCCGTTCGCAAACGGCGAACCGCGTCGCACCTGGCGCGTCTGGTTCACCCCCGATAGCGACCGAAGAGCGGACATCCCGGTTCGGCAGCTTCGTGCCAGAAACGGACATGCATTTCGCGTCGCTCGGCAGGGCCTTTCAAGCAGACGGTCGTGGCTTCTTGCCAATCGAAGGTGGACTGGAGGGCGGCGGCTCGGTCTCGTGAAGCGCTGCGATCAAGTAGTCGACAAAGGCTCGCGCTGATGGCTTGGCGTCTCTGCCGCTCGCATAGACGGCGTTGAGCTCGACCGTTCCCGCGTCCCATTCCGGTAACAGCCGAACGAGCTCTCCTCTCTCTAATTCCCGACGGCACGCGCCGAGCGGAGTCATGACGATGCCCAATCCTTCGACGGCCGCTGCGATAGCGCCCAAGCTTGCCCTTATCGTCAACTTGCCCTCGACCTGGAACGAGGTCGCAGTATCGCCCTTGCGAAAGGACCAGTGGCCGCTAAGGCTTGCGGGCCCAAGAATGATCGCATGCTGGGCCAAATCCGTAGGGGTGAGGGGGGCCGCGGCCTTGTCGAGGTAAGCTCGCGACGCGGCGAGGACCCGCGGCCATGCGAGAATTCTCCGTACCGTCGCGGTCGAGTCGGAAAGAGAACCAAACCGAAGCGCGACGTCCACGCCTTCGGCCACGAGGTCTTCGCGCTGGTCTCCCATCATCAGGTCGATCCGTAGCGCCGGATGCCGGCTCATGAAGTCCGAAAGCCGGGGGATGACCTCCCGCA
>JBATYU010000899.1:0-14787 GCA_049674245.1 Bradyrhizobium sp.
AGGTATTTTCGTTTTGCGCCGGCGTTGGCGCGCCCGAGGCGGCAAGCAAGACAAGCGACGATGCCGATAGCAGAGCCGTGCGGCGCAGCTGCGGAAATAAGACGTAGTGCATGGAGAGATTCCTGACCCTTAAATCACACCCGGTGACGACGCTGAGAGCCTCATCACCGTGCGACAACGGAAGGCGCTTCACCCCGTTAGCGACAGCAAGCCTCAATGCGCTGCGCTAAAGGGAGGAAGCAGTGACGTCAGGAAATAGGTGGTCCGCGTGATTGAAAGGCCGCCCGTGGCGGCTTCGGGACGGCAAGATCGGACTCGATCGTGCGGTCGATCGATGCCTCGGCAAACTGCTGCGGCAACGCCGGCGGCGTCGACGCCACCACGTTACCGATTGCCGTGGCAGCCATGCAGATCGGGCAAAGATCGTCAGCCTGGCTATCGTCGTGATGGCCCTGGCCACCGTCAGTCGACGCGACGGTTGCGACCAGCGAAGCAAGACCGTGCGCGGCGCGCTTGCCGTCGATCGCGTGAATGTGACCGAAGGACAGGCCAAGGTTGATGGCCAGCGCGATTAGCGCGAGCCATGAACCACGCCTGATATGATCACGAAACCAACGCATCTGCCGTCAAGCCTTAGCTTTCTTGGCCTCTTAGCCTTCTTGGCCTCTTCGCGATGCCATCTTATCCGACCCACCGAACGGGTCAAATGCGCCGCGGCACCGTGTTGTCCAAGTGTTGCCAATGGGTGCCGATTTCAGGCGAAAATGTCGGATTGGGAGCACGACGAATTTCCGAGATGTTTTGAAGGCGCGGCCGATCGCTCAGGCCGAGCCGGCTTCCGGATGCGTGAAGCGGACCGGCACGCGCAGATAGGTCACGCCATTGGCCTCGGCCTTCGGAAAGCGGCCAGCGCGGATATTGACCTGGATCGAGGGCAGCAGCAGCCGCGGCGTCGAAAGCCGGGAGTCGCGCGCGGTGCGCATCGCGACGAACTCCTCCTCGCTCGCCCCCTGCCCGACGTGCACATTCCCCTTCAACTGATCGGCGACACTGCTCTCCCAGGCGAATTGGTCGCGGCCCGGCGCCTTGTAGTCATGGCACACGAAGATGCGCGTCGCCGGCGGCAATGACAACAACCGCTGGATGGATCGATAAAGCAGCCGCGCGTCGCCGCCGGGAAAATCAGCCCGCGCCGTGCCGTAGTCGGGCATGAACAGCGTGTCGCCGACGAAGGCCGCGTCCCCGGCCAGATAGGTGACGCTGGCAGGGGTGTGACCCGGCGTCGACATCACCGTGAATTCAAGATCGCCGACGCGAAAGCGTTCGCCATCGCCGAACAGATCGTCGAAATCGCCGCCGTCGGCCGCCATGTCCGTGGCATCGAACACCGGCCGGAAAATGCGCTGCACTTCCTTGATGTGCACGCCGATGCCGATGCGGGCGCCGGTCCGCCCCTTGATCGGGCGAACCGGAGAGATGGTCGGCATGGGCGTGGGTTTCCAGCGTCCGGGCGATACGCCAGCCGGCATCGCCGGCAGACGCCAGAATGGTTTCGACTGAGCGCGCATTCACTTCGCCCGTTGCGTGGTCGTAATCGAGCACGGGGTCGATGACGGCGGCGTCGCGCGTCACGGGATCGGCGACGAGATAGCTGACCGTATTGGTCGCTTCGTCGAAAAGGCGCGGATCAACGGGACCGGGGTCATGACAACAGCAGAAATCAGGGTCGCACAGCCGGCGGAATGGCGAGCGGATGCCCCAGATGTCCGGTCTTGACCCAGACCGTGCACCCACGCGGACCGGCCATCGCTTCCAGTTGGCCGCCTGGCGGCAGCCGCAGCCATGATTGCGGTTCGAAGGTGTCGCCGGCTTCTTCGAATCTGCCGTCGAGCACCAAGAATTCGCCGCCACCGGGCAGTGCAAGGCGAACGCGTGAGGCGGCCGGCCAGCGTTCCAGCCGCACGTCCTCGCGCTGGTCGCAAAACAGCGGCAACAGCTCGACGTCGGAACGATCGGCCGGCCTCACATAGGGCATCTTCGCCGTGTCGATGCGCACATGCGTGCGGTCGGCGGGATCGAACTGCCAAAGCTTGGTGAAGATCGTGCAGCCCGGTCTGGAGCCCGGCGTATGACGCGACTGCGGCGGATTGCGGATATAGCTTCCGGCGGGGAAGTCGCCATGCTCGTCCTGAAACACGCCGTCGAGCACCAGGATTTCCTCGCCACCGGAGTGCACATGCGCGGAGAACTGGCTGTCGGGTGCGTAGCGCACGATCGTGGTGGCGCGCGCGACCTCGGCGCCGACCCGGTCGAGCATTCGCCGGTCGATGCCGGCGATCGGCGAGGCTACCCAATCGAGTCTTGCGCCGTGCATGACCGCCCGCCGGATAAAATCGGAATTGAGTTCCATGTGGCCGCCCCTCTCACGCTCGTTTCACGCTCGGGCGGGCGGCGACGCAGGACCGCCAGGATCTCAGATTGCTCAAATCCGCGGGGACGTCGATCTTGGCGAAGTCCGCGAAGATGAGGCCGGCAAACGCCGTGATGTCGGCCATCGTGAAGCGGTCGCCGGCGAGATAGGCCTGCTTGGCCAGAACGCCGTCGAGATAGCGCATGCCGTCAAGCGCGCGTCCTTTGCTCTTCTCGCCCCATTCCTTGTTCTGATAGGTCTCGATATGCGGACCGAGCCCTGGCGTTGCGTGATGGAAATAGCCGGCCACAGCGTCCAGCAGTCCGGCTTCGGCCCGCCGCTGCATCATGTGGATCACCGCGCGATCCTTCGCCGTCGTTCCCGTCAATGTCGGCTGGCCCGATAAATGGTCGAGATATTCGGTGATGGCGGTGCATTCCGCAATGCAGGTTCCGTCCTCGAGCTCCAGCACCGGCACCGCGGCGCCGGGGTTCTTTGCGGCGAAGGCCGGCGTCTTATGCTCGCCGCCGGGGACATCGACCGGGACGAATTCGACCTGGTCGGCGAGCCCCTTTTCCTCCAGCGCGATACGCACCCGGGCGGGATTGGGAAAGCCCTTGAAGTCGTAGATTCTCATTCCGATGTCTCCGGTTCGATCGATTGGGGCTATCTATCTATCGATAGATAGATTGACCCATACCGCCGGTGGCGATAGGCTGTCAATGCCTATCTACCAATCAGTAGGTTTGGAGCCGAAAAATCTTGAACGCACCCAACGCCACCGCCGAGCGGATCCTCGATGCCGCAGAGACGCGCATCAAGCTCACCGGCTACAACGCCGTGAGCTTCCGCGAACTTGCCGACGCCGTGTCGGTGAAGAGTGCGAGCGTGCACTATCATTTTCCCGCCAAGGCAGACCTTGGCGTGGCGCTAGTCAAGCGCTATCGCGAACGATTCTTCGAAGCGCTCGCGGCAAACACCGCGTCGGCCACGCCGCGCCAGAAGCTTCGGGCGTTCGCCGCCCTCTATCGGGACGCGCTGGACAAGAACGGCGCCATTTGTCTATGCGGCATGCTGGGGGCGGAGAGCGGCGGATTGCCGAGGCCGGTCGTGCGCGCCGTTCGCGGTTTCTTCGAAGCCAACATTGCCTGGATCGGCGCGGTCCTGAAGGCGGGTGCGTTGAGCGACGCCCCGCGCGAGGATGCGACCTTGATCGTCGCGTCCCTGCAGGGCGCGCTGATGCTGGCGGCGAGCCTCGACGATCTCTCCGTCTACGACCGCGCGGCGAAGCGGGTTCTTCGCTTCGCTCTCGCCTGATCAGATGCCGAGATACCGGTGCTGCAGATCGGGCTCGGCCATCAGCGCCTGCGACGTTCCGCTCCACACCGTGCGCCCGCGCTCGATGATGGTGTGGCGGTCGCAAATCCGGCTCAGGTGCCCGACATTCTTGTCGATCACCAGCACCGATTGCCCGCGCGCTTTGAGCATCGACAAGCAGTTCCAGATTTCCTCGCGGATCAGCGGCGCCAGGCCTTCGGTCGCTTCATCGAGGATCAGAAGTTTTGGATTGGTCATCAGCGCGCGGCCGATCGCCAGCATCTGCTGCTCGCCGCCCGACAACGTGTTGCCCATGTTGCCGCCGCGCTCGGCGAGCCGGGGAAACAGCGCATGGATCTTTTCCAGCGTCCAGGGATCCTTCGCATCGAGCCTGTTTGCGGAAGCCGCAACCAGGTTTTCCCGCACCGTGAGATTCGGAAATATCTGCCGCCCTTCCGGCACGAGCCCGATGCCGAGTTTTGCAATTCGGTACGATGGAAGGCTTCGTACTTCAGTGCCGGCAAAGCGGATCGCGCCCGCGCGCGCCGGTGTCAGCCCCATGATGGAGCGGATGGTCGTGGTCTTGCCCATGCCGTTGCGGCCCATCAGCGACACCGTCTCGCCGGCGTCAATCGACAGCGACAGGCCGAACAGCACCTGGCTTAGGCCGTAACAGGTCTCGATCGCTTCGACTTCCAGCAGCGGCGAAGGCTCAGCCATGAGCTGTCACCACATGCTGATCGCCGAGATAGGCACGCTTCACTTCCTCGTTCTGCCGGATCGCCACGGGCACGTCGGAGGCGATGATGCGGCCATAGACCAGAACCGAAATGCGGTCGGCGAGCGCGAACACCGCGTCCATGTCGTGCTCGACCAGCACGATGGTGACCTCCTTGCGGAGTTCTTGCAGCAGCTTGACCATGCGCGCGGATTCGGTGACGCCGAGGCCCGCCATCGGCTCGTCAAGCAGCAGCAATTGCGGCCTGGTCGCAAGCGCCACCGCGAGCTCAAGCTCGCGCTGCTCGCCATGGCTCAGCCGCGACACCAGCACATCGGCGCGATGATCCAGGCCGACCCGCTCCAACGCGGCCTGCGCGGCCTGGCGCAGACCGCTTTCCTTCCGCGCGTTGCGCCAGAACGAAAAAGAGTGGCCGTCATGCGCTTGCGCCGCGAGCGCGACATTGTCGGCCGCGGTGAAATCCGTGAGCAGCGAAGTGATCTGGAACGAGCGCGCCAGCCCCAGCGCGCTGCGCCGCCAGGCCGCGAGGTGCGTGATGTCGCGGCCGCCCAAAAAAATGCTGCCCGAATGCGGCGTCAGGTGCCCGGTGAGCTGGCTGATCAACGTGGTCTTGCCGGCGCCGTTGGGGCCGATGATGGCGTGCAGTTCGCCTTCCGCGACATCGAGCGAGACGCGATCGGTCGCGGTGACGCCGCCGAACCGGCGCACCAGGTCTTTGACGCGGAGCAAGGGTTCAGCCACGAGAAAACCTTCCGAGCAGGCCCATGATGCCGCCGCGCCCGAACAGCACGATCAACAATAACAGCGGACCCATGATCAGCGCCCAATATTCGGTGACCTGCGACAGCAACTCTTCCAGCACCAGATAGACCACCGCGCCGACGACAGGACCGAACAGCGTGCCCATGCCGCCCAGGATCACCATCACCATGAGATCGCCGGAGCGGGTCCAGTACATCACGGCGGGGCTGATGAAGTCGGTGTTGTTGGCCAGCAGCGCGCCGGCAAGTCCGCCCATGGTGCCCGAGATGACGAAGCACACGAGCTTGTAGCGGTTGGCGGGAAAGCCGATCGCCTGCATGCGCTGCTCGTTGGAGCGCAGGCCCTGCACCACCATGCCGAAGCGCGAATTGACGATGCGCCAGATCAAAAAGACCACGCCGAGCAGGCCGGCGAGGCAGAGATAGTAGAACTGCGTGCGGTTCGAAAGATTGATCAGGCCGCCGAAATCGCTGCGCTTGTAGATAGTGAGACCGTCGTCGCCGCCGTAGCGCGCGAGGCTGGACGCAACGTAATAGGCCATCTGCGCAAAGGCGAGCGTGATCATGATGAAATAGACGCCGCGGGTGCGCAAGGAAAGCGCGCCGATCACGAGCGCGTACAGCGCGGAGGCCGCGAGCGCGACCGGAAACTGGATGAAGCCGGAGCCAAACCCTTCCTGCGCGAGGATCCCGACCGCGTAACCGCCGATGCCGAGATAGGCGGCGTGCCCAAAACTCATCATGCCGCCATAGCCCATGATGAGATTGAGGCTTGCCGCGGCGAGTGCCAGGATCACGATACGCGTGAACAGCGTCAGGGCGAAGACGTTGCCGCTTAGTTGCGAATAAAGCGGCAGCAATAACAGCCCCGCGACCATCAGCGCTGTCGCCGCGGTCCGCGCGTTGAGGTTCTTCATCGCCGGCTGGCCGGAAACAGCCCCTCCGGCCGCACCACCAGCACGATCGCCATCAACAAATAGATCAGCATCGAGGACAGCGCCGGCGCCGCGGTCGAGGCGGCGGTCGAGCTTAGGACTTGCCGCAGCAGGTTGGGCAGGAAAGCGCGGCCCATCGTATCGATGATGCCGACGAAGATCGCGGCCAGGAACGCGCCGCGGATCGAGCCGATGCCGCCGATCACGATGATGACGAAGGCGAGGATCAGGATGTTCTCGCCCATCCCGATCTGCACGGTGAGGATCGGCGCCTGCATCAGCCCGGCGAGACCGGCAAGCGCTGCGCCAAGCCCGAACACCATGGTGTAGAGCAGTTTGATGTTGATGCCGAGCGCGCCGATCATTTCCCGGTTGGAGGCGCCGGCGCGGATCAGCATGCCGACCCGCGTTCGCATCACGCCGAGATAGAGCAGTAGCGCCACCGCCAGCGCGACGACGATGATCGCCAGCCGATAGGCCGGATAGTAGATGCCGGGCACGATCGCGACCGGCACCGTCAGCCAGGCCGGCAGCGGCAGCGCGAGACCCGCCGGGCCCCAGATCAGCCGCACCGCCTCGTTGAAGAACAGGATCAGGCCAAAAGTCGCCAGCACATGGTCGAGATGATCGCGGCCGTAGAGGTGCCGCAGCGCCACAAATTCCAGCACGATGCCGAGCAACAGCGTCGCGCCGAGCGCCAGGATCGCGCCGAGGAGGAAATTGCCGGTCCAGGCCACGAAGGTCGCCGCGAAATAGGCGCCCATCATATAGAGCGAACCATGCGCCAGGTTGACGAAGTCCATGATGCCGAACACCAAGGTCAGCCCCGCCGCCAGCAGGAACAGCAGGAGGCCGAACTGCAATCCGTTCAAGAATTGTTCGACGACAAGCAGCATGGGTCCTTAAAACTAGTTGAAACAGCATAGTTTCGATTGAATCGCGCTGTCCGCGGGGTTCGGTTCACCTCTCCCCTTGTGGGAGAGGTCGGATCGCATCGACAGATGCGATCCGGGTAAGGGGTTAAGGCCTATCGATAGACCGTAACCCCTCACCCCAACCCTCTCCCACAAGGGGAGAGGGAGCTCACCGCCGTCGCCATTACAGCTGAATTCAATCTCGTCATGCTTCAAGAAAACAGCGGCAGCGCGCGTGCGCCACCGCTTTATTGGGCAAAATCCATGCTCACTTCATCGGACATTTGTCGTGGAAGTTATCCTGGCTGTCCTTGACGATGGTGGCGACTGTCTTCAGCGAGAGCTGGCCCTCGGCGTCCTTCACCACGTCCTGCAGGTAGAAATTCTGGATCGGGATGTGGTTGTTGCCGTATTTGAACGTCCCGCGCAGCGACTTGAAGTTCGCCTTCTCCATCTCCGCTTTCATCGCGTCCTTCTTGGAGGTGTCGCCGTTGACGGCGACCACCGCGCTGTTGATGAGCTGCGCGGCATCATAGGACTGCGCACCGTAAAAGGTCGGCCGCAGGCCCGGATATTTCTTGCGGTAGTCCTCGACGAACTTCTTGTTCTGGCCGTTTGGCAGATCGTTGACCCACTCCTGCGCGCCGGGCACGCCAAGCGCGTTTTCCTTCTGCAGCGGCAGCGACAATTCGTCGACCGTGAAGGCGGTATAGAGCGGCATCTGCTGCTTGAGGCCGGCCTGCGTATATTGATTGAGGAACTGCACGCCGGCCGCGCCCGGATAGAACACGAAGATCGATTCGGCACCCGACGCGCGCGCCTTGGAGAGTTCGGCGGAGAAGTCGAGCTGGCTCGGCCACACCGTATATTCCTCGCCCTTGATCTCGCCCTTGAACGTGCTTTTGACGCCGGCCAGCATGTCCTTGCCGGCGGCGTAGTTCGGGCCGATCAAATACACCGACTTGACGCTCTTCTGGTTCATGTAGAGGCCCAGCGCCTGCGGCGTCTGGTCGTTCTGCCAGGAGGTCGAGAACACGTAAGGCGAGCACAGTTCACCCGCGAGCTGCGACGGCCCGGCATTGGCCGAGATCAGGAAGGTCTGCGAATCGACCGCGGTCTTGAGCGAAGCCAACAGCACATTCGACCAGATGTAGCCGGCGATGAAATCGACATGATCGGACTGCACCAGCTTTTCGGTCTTCTGCTTGCCGACGTCGGGCTTCTGCCCGTCGTCTTCGTAGATCACCTCGACCGGCTTGCCGCCCATCTTGCGGCCGAGATGATCGAGCGCGAGCTCGAACGAGTTGCGCATGTCGTTGCCGATCACCGCGGTCGGACCGCTGAAGGTCGAGACGAAGCCGATTTTGATGGTATCCCCCGCGCCAGCGGGACCCGCCAGCGCCAGCGCCGTCGCGCCCACGAGCCAGAATGCCGTCCTCATATTGGTTCCCCTCCTCGTTAATTCAAACTGTCCCGCTAGCCGGATAACCGCGTTGTTCAGGTGTTTTTCTGCGCGAAATCTCTAGCCGGCAGCAAGGGTGAACCGAAAGTTGCCTTTAGAACCTTCGGCCCATGCCCAAGCGGCCTGCACCATAATTCGCTGGCGGCGCGGATGGCAAGAAATATAGTTCCGATTGAGGGGTCCTGATTGCCGCAGGCGGCCCGAGCGCTGCCGGCTGATCAGACGCGATACTCCGCGCCCTCGATGACATAAGGCGCGTGACGGAAATCGCGGATGGTCGCGACCTTGCCGGCCTGCCAGTTCAGCAGCATGAAATATTTCGGGCCCGAGCCGGGCACATTGGGATCGAACACCAGGATGGCGGGATGTCCTTCGATCAGCCCGGGCACCAGATGCCAATCGCTGATCTTGTCGTAATTTCCGAAATAGCGTGAAACCTCGGCCTTGCCGTCCAGCCGCGTCTTGTTGACGAGCTCGAGCCGGACGTCGTCGGATATCATGGCGCGGATCGCATCGAAATCCCGGGCGTTGAAATGCGCAACATAGGCGGAAAGCCGCACGCGATCGGTATCGGACAATTTCGGCGGTTGCGCCTCTTCCGGCTCGTTCGCGAATTCACGCAGTTGGGTGCGGCCGCGGTGCAGCGCCGCCTTCACCGCCGGCAGGCTCAAATCCATGACCTCGCAGACCTCCCGCAGGGAACAGCCGAGCACGTCCATCAGGATCACGCTGGAGCGCTGCGCCACCGGAAGCCGCATGAAGGTGCGTAGGCTCATGCTTGCGATCTGACGGCTCAACACGGCATCAAGCTGATCGGCGATCATGTCCACCTCCTCGCCCGATCGGAGCGCTTGCTGCCGGTTGCGGCGGCGAAGGAAATCCAGCGCCGTGTTGTGCGCGATCCGAAACAGCCAGCCCTCGGGATTATGAACCGGGCCGGCGGAGGCGAATGACTCCACCGCCTTGATCAGCGCGTCCTGCAGCACGTCCTCGCCGTCGATCACCGAGCCGACCATGCGCGCGCAATAGCGATGCAGTCTTGGACGCATCGCAACGAGCAGGTGGTCAATGCTGTCGGTGGCCGACACTTCCGGGACCGCTTTCATTCTATCAGGACTCTCCCAGCAGCATGCGGTAATTGCCGACGACGGTAGCGCCGCGGACCACCGGCGGCTCAGCACAGCGATCGCGAACGCCGCTCTGGAATGCCTGAAACGCCGGCAGCTTTGTCAGCGCGCTGGTGCCGTCATCGGTCGTGGTCTCGACGATATGGACGAACGTATCGTCTTCCAGGCGCAGCGCAAGATAGCGGACACCTTCCGGATGGGCGGCTTTCAGCTCCGCGAACACAGCCGAGATCAGCTCGGCATTCTTATCAGCCAATTCGGGCTTCGTCTTATACCTGATTAATCTGCGTTGCATCCTGTTCTCCATGACCTGATTTTCAGCGGCTTGCCCTTGCATCCCGACCCCAAGACGTTGGTCGCGGGCAAAAGGATTCGGGGAGACAAAAAAATTCCGACAGCATCCTTTGTCCGCTTCGCTTCGTCTT
Source organism: Bradyrhizobium sp. (assembly GCA_049674245.1). Taxonomy (GTDB): domain Bacteria; phylum Pseudomonadota; class Alphaproteobacteria; order Rhizobiales; family Xanthobacteraceae; genus Bradyrhizobium. The sequence goes on from JBATYU010000899.1 coordinate 10,091, forward strand.
CTGCCGCGAGCGCGCCGTCCGGCGCGGCATCAGGACAAGCGGAGAAAGACGATGCAGCAAGGCTACGTGAGGGGTGAGAAAAACTGGGTGCTTGGCGTCACTTCGCTCGCATCCTTCATGATGGCGCTGGATTCGCTTGTCATCACCACCGCCTTTGCCACCATCCGCGCCGATTTCGGCGCTTCTGTCGAAATGCTGCAATGGGCGGTCAACGCCTTCAATCTGACCTTTGCGGTCCTGCTATTGACCGGCGCAGCGCTGGGCGACCGGTTCGGACGCCGCCGGATCTTTGCGGCCGGCATCGCGCTGTTTGTTCTCGCATCAGTTGCCTGCGCACTGGCCGGCACGGCGGCAGCGCTGATCGCGGCGCGCGCGGCGCAAGGCGCAGGGGCGGCGCTGGTAATGCCGCTTGCGATGGCGATCCTGAGCGGCGCATTCGCAACAGAAGAGCGCGCCAGGGCGCTCGGCATTTTCAGCGGCATCACCGGATGCGCGTTGATCATCGGTCCCGCGATCGGCGGTCTAATCACCGAGAGTCTTGGATGGCGTTGGATTTTCTGGATCAACCTGCCGATCGGCCTCGTCGCAATAGCGTTGATCTTTACCCGCCTGCGCGAAAGCTTTGGTGCGAAAGCGGCGCTCGACATTTCAGGCTTGCTGCTTGTCGCGATCGCAGCGCTGGCGCTGGTATGGAGCCTGCTGCGCGGCAACCCGATCGGATGGTCCAGCCCCGAGGTGATCGGCACGCTTGCTCTGGGGCTGGTGTTCTCGGTCGCCTTCATTGCCCGGGAATTGCTGATATCGGCGCCGATGATACCGATGCGGATGTTTGCGTCGCGATCGTTCGCGGCCGGTGTCGCCGCAAGCCTGCTGTTTTATGCGGCGATGTACGGCGTGCTGTTCCTGCTGCCGCAATTCCTGCAGCTAACGCTCGGCTTCGGTCCGCTCGGCGCCGGGCTGCGGCTACTGCCATGGACCTCGACGCTTTTCCTGACCGCACCGATTGCGGGCGCGTTGGTGCAAAGATTTGGCGAACGACCGCTGGTCGTGACCGGACTAACGATGCAGGCGGCAGGCCTCGGCTGGATCGCGATGCAGGCTGCACCCGGCGTCGGCTATCCGGCGCTGATCGTGCCGCTGGTCCTGGCCGGCATCGGCGTGTCGATGGCGATGCCGGCGGCGCAGAATGCCGTTCTCGGTTCGGTTGCCGTCGCCGAAATGGGCAAGGCCTCCGGCGTTTTCAATATGGGCCGCTTTCTCGGCGGCATGTTCGGCATCGCGCTCCTGGTCGCGGTATTCTCCGCCAACGGCGCGACCGACACGCCAGCGCATTTTTCCACCGGTTTCGCCGCGGCGATGATGGTGGCGGCGCTGCTTTCGCTGGCGGGAGCTTGCGTTGGCCTGTGGCTGCCTGCCCGCCGGGCTGTTACTGCTGCGCCAATGCCCGATGCCGACAACGACAGACTTTCGCTATCGGTCGATCAGCCAACGCGGGGCCGCAAACGCGGCTTGGCCTCAGCGCCCAAATGACTACATACTGATGGCAACGCAGACATCTGAAACGCGAGGTCGCTTGCCATGGTCACGGCGTCGACAAAACCCCATCATGTGGTGATCGTCGGCGCCGGCTTCGGCGGATTGGAGACTGCATTCCGTCTTGCCGGCGCGCCGGTCAAGATCACGCTGCTCGATCGCCGTAACCACCATCTGTTCCAGCCGCTGCTCTATCAGGTCGCGACCGCCTCGCTTGCCACTTCCGAGATCGCCTGGCCGATCCGCTATCTCTTGCGCGACCGGCCCGAGGTCACGACCTTGTTCGCGACCGTGAACGGCATCGACGCCGAGAACAGGCGCGTGCTGCTCGACGATGGCGATACACTATCCTACGACACGCTGGTTCTCGCCACCGGCGCGCGGCACGCTTATTTTGGCCACGACGAATGGGAACCGTTCGCGCCGGGCCTCAAGACATTGGAGGATGCCACGACGCTGCGGCGGCGCATCCTGGTGGCCTTCGAGCGGGCCGAGCGCGAGAGCGATCCGCGAGCGCGCGCCGCGCTTCTAACCTTCGTCATCATCGGCGCCGGCCCCACCGGCGTTGAACTCGCCGGCACCATTGCCGAACTGGCGCAGCACACGCTGGCGCCGGACTTCCGCAACATCGACACCCATAAGGCGCGCGTCGTCCTGATCGAGGCGGGTCCGCGCGTGCTGGCGGGGTTTCCCGACGAACTCTCGGCCTACGCGCAAGCGTCGCTGGAAAGCATCGACGTCGAGGTGATGCTGGGAAAGCCGGTCACCGAATGCAGCGCCGACGGCGTCGTGTTTGGCGGCATCCGCCTGGAGGCCAGGACCATCATCTGGGCCGCCGGCGTGCGTGCCTCGCCCGCCGCGGAATGGCTGGCAGCACCTGCCGACCGCGCCGGCCGCCTCCAGGTCGAGCCCGATCTCACGGTGCCGGGCCATCCCGACATTTTTGCCATCGGCGATACCATAACCATTGCAGCCTGGAACGGGCAGCCGGTCCCCGGCATCGCCCCGGCGGCCAAACAACAGGGGCGTCATGTCGCCCAATCGATCATGGCGCGGCTTGCCGGCGGCACGACCGCGCCTTTCCGCTACAAGCATGCCGGCAGCCTGGCGCAGATCGGCAAGCGGCTGGCGGTGATCGATTTCGGCCGCGTCAAGCTGCGTGGCGCCATCGCATGGTGGATATGGGGCATCGCCCACATCTATTTCCTGATCGGCATTCGCCACCGGCTCAGTGTCGCGCTGAGCTGGTTGTGGATTTATGTCCGCGATCAACGCACCGCACGATTGATCACGCAGGGTAGCAGCAAGGTGGCGCGGTGAGACCTGCCCACAAATTGAGCAAAGTCGATTGGTCGGGCCTCGCGACACCCCTCGATCGCGGCCATAAGGATCGCTCAACTATCTGACCAATAACGGTTATTTTCGAATTTCCCGAGCGCGATACCGCTGTGCACATGGCATACGCCTTGCTTCGATCGATTGACGATTTTCAAGTCAGGATACAGCCCGCCATGGCCAGGTCTTGGCCGGACATATTTGCGATCGGAGTCTTCTAAGTGACTGAAACCGTCGCCGCGATCGTCGCCGCGCATCGCGCCGGCACCCTGTCGCCGGCGGAAACTCTCGCGCGCAGCTACCAGCGCATCCGCGACTACAACGATCCTGCGGTCTTCATCTCCTTGCGCGACGAGAAGGACGCGCTGAGGGAAGCCGAAGCGCTGCGCGCAAAAGACGCCAAAGAGCTTCCGCTGTTCGGCGTGCCCGTCGCGGTCAAGGACAATATCGACGCCAAGGGCATGCCGACCACCGCCGCCTGCCCGGCTTTCTCTTATTCACCATCGCACGATGCGACGTCGGTCGCAAAGCTCCGCGCGGCCGGCGCCATCATCATCGGCAAGACCAATCTCGATCAGTTTGCCACGGGTCTCGTCGGCGTGCGCTCGCCCTACGGCATCCCGAACAATCCGATCCGCGCCGATCTCATTCCAGGCGGATCGAGTTCGGGGTCCGCCATCGCGGTCGCTGCCGGACTGGTGCCGCTCGCGCTCGGCACCGACACCGCCGGGTCCGGCCGGGTGCCGGCGATGCTCAACAATATCGTCGGCCTCAAGCCGAGCCTTGGCCTGATTTCGACCGCGGGCGTGGTGCCGGCCTGCCGGACGCTCGATTGCGTGTCGATGTTTTCGCTCACCGTCGATGACGCCATGATCGCGTTGCAGGCGATGGCGGGCCCGGATGGCGCCGATCCGTTTTCGCGCAGCCGGCCGCTCGCCGAGATGACCGCGTTCCCTGCCCAATTGAGACTTGGTATTCCGCGCAGGGGCCAGTTGATCTTCTTCGGCGACCACGATTCGGAGAAGGCCTATGGCAAGGCGCTGACGCGCTGGACTGGATTGGGCGCGAGGTTGGTCGAGTTCGATCTCGAGCCGTTCTACGAGACCGCGCGGCTGCTCTATGAAGGACCGTGGGTCGCCGAGCGTTATCTGGTGATCCGCAATCTCCTGGCGTCATCGCCGGATTCGATCCACCCGGTGACGCGCGAGATCATGGCGGCGGGGGCCCGGCTCACCGCCGCCGACACGTTTGCCGCGCTGTATCGTTTGCAGGCGCTGCGCCGCGTCGCCGAGCGCGCCTTCAACAATATCGATGCCCTGGTGCTGCCGACCGCGCCGACGGTCTATTCGACGGCGCAGGTGCTGGCCAACCCGATCGAGCTCAACTCCAGGCTCGGCACCTACACCAACTTCGTCAATCTGCTCGATCTCTGCGGCCTCGCGCTGCCGGCGGCGATCCGGCCCGACGGCATTCCCTTCGGCATCACGCTGTTGGCGCCGGCCGGGCATGACGCGCTGCTCGCCAGTATCGGACGCGTGTTCCATGCCGACACCCAATTGAAGATGGGGGCGAACGGCGTGATGCAGCCGCCGCTCGCGGCGTTGCCGGTGAGCGCGAGCGCGGACGAAATCCCGATCGCGGTGGTCGGCGCGCATTTGTCCGGCATGGTGCTGAATTTCGAATTGAAGTCGCTCGGCGGCCGGCTGCTGGAACAGGCGGTCACCGCGCCGGACTACAGGCTCTATGTACTCGATACGACGCCGCCGAAACCGGGCATGCTGCGCGTCGAAGCCGGCAAGGGATCGCCGATCGAGCTTGAGGTCTGGGCG
>JBATYU010000900.1:0-1558 GCA_049674245.1 Bradyrhizobium sp.
ATTCCGGCCCATCCAGCCGCCAATTTCGGCGGCATCCCTGCGGCCGCGCTCGTCGAGCCGGCGGTCCCGATCGCGGCCGCTCGGAGCGTCGCTTTCGGTCTTGGCGTGACGCAGCAGCATCAAACGGCGCATAACGCAATCTCGATTCGTTTCGGTCCGAATTAATCTACAAGCTCATGCTTAGGACAAGGTGACAAGTACCTGAAGGGTCCGTAAGAAAACGTCATGAGCAAGACCTCCACAGGCAAGACCGGCGGTGCGGATTCCGCCGCGTTGCACGAGCGCTCGCGGCTGTCATTCGACCTGGACGTCGATATCTGCGTGGTCGGCGCCGGGATTGCCGGCCTCTCCGTGGCGCTCGAGGCATCGCGGCTTGGCGCCAGCGTCGCCGTTCTGGAGGGCCGACAGGTTGGCTGGAATGCATCCGGCCATCAACTCGGCACGGTCATGCCCGGCTACGGGCTTCCACTTGGGCAGCTGATCGAACGCATCGGTTTCGAGGACGCCCGCGAACTCTGGTCGCTGTCCAAGGAAGGCGCGGAATTTGTTCGCGCCAATGCGACCGAGCAATCGATGCCGGGCATTGCGCTTAGCCAAGGCGTGCTTGAAGTCTCCAACGTCGATGTCGGCGATCAATTGATCAGCCGGTTGCAAATGCTAAGCGAGGATTTCGAGACGGAGGTGGAAGGCTGGCAGGTCGATCGCGTGCGCGCCGAGCTTGCGACCGATCGTTATTTCCACGGCATCTATTATCCCAACGCGTTCCAGGTCGACGGCCGTAAATATGTCCACGGTCTGGCCGCGCTCGCAAGGAGAGCGGGCGCGCGCATCTTCGAGGATACGCCGGTCGTCAGCATCGATTCCTCGGGGATTCGCAAGCGGATCGTGACGCCGTCGGCGCGTTTGCGCGCCTCCCACATCGTGCTCGCCGGCAATATTCATCTCGGCTCGACGCTGCGGCGGTTGTCGGAGACGCTGCTGCCGGTCTGGCGCTACGCCGCGGTGACCGCGCCGCTCGGAGCGCGCCTCGCCGAGGTCATTGCGTTCAAGGGGTCGGTGGTCGACACTGACGGCATCGATCATTTCCGGATCGTGGACGGCGACCGCTTGATGTGGGCGAGCCCGGAAACCGCCTGGGCGGCACGGCCAAAGCGTTTTGGGCGCGCCATTGCGCGCCGAATTCGGACCGTCTTTCCAAAACTCGGACCGGTGGAGATTGCCGAGACCTTTGGTGGCGGCATTGGACAGACCGTGCACGGCATGCCGCAGATCGGCCAGTTGCGCCGCGGATTGTGGGTCGCAAGCGGCTTCGGCCGCCAGGGTTTGAACACTTCGGCGATGGCCGGGCAGTTGATCGCCCGCAGTATCTTGTGGGGCGACGAACGCTGGCGGCTGTTTTCGCCGTTCGAACTGGTCTGGGCAGGCGGTCCGACCGGGCGGATCGCCGGATATTTTATCGGCATGTGGGGCCGTGGAAGTTCCGCCGCCGCCGGCGCGCTTGCCCGCCACCGGGAGCGGGCGCGGGCGCAGGAGCGCATCCGCGAGGCAAGGCTGGCGG
>JBATYU010000901.1:0-3539 GCA_049674245.1 Bradyrhizobium sp.
GCGGACTGGGTCATGGCGGCCGTGAGCGGCGCGGCCGGATTGAAGCCTGCGCTGGCCGCGGTCGATCGCGGCGCCACCGTGGCGCTGGCCAACAAGGAATGCCTGGTCTGCGCCGGCGACTTCTTCATGCAGCGCGCATCGAAGGCCGGCGCCTGCATCCTGCCGGCCGATTCCGAACACAATGCGTTGTTTCAGGCGCTGGGTTCCGGCAATCGCGAAGAACTGGTGCGCGTCATCATCACCGCATCGGGCGGGCCGTTCCGCACCTGGGCTCCCGCCGATATCGAGCAGGCGACGCTGGCGCAGGCCTTGAAACATCCGAACTGGAGCATGGGTCAGAAGATCACGATCGATTCCGCCTCGATGATGAACAAGGGGCTCGAAGTGATCGAGGCCTCGTATCTGTTCGCGCTGGCGCCGGAGGAGATCGACGTGCTGGTGCATCCGCAGTCGATCATCCACGGCATGGTTGAATTTTCGGATCGTTCCGTCGTGGCCCAGCTCGGTTCCCCCGACATGCGCACGCCGATCGCGCATTGCCTCGGATGGCCCGACCGCATCAAGGGACCGGCGGCGAAACTCGATCTTGCCAAGATCGGGCAGCTCACCTTCGAGGCGCCGGACTTCGCTCGTTTTCCGGCGCTGCGGCTGGGTTACGACTCTTTAAGGACTGGACGCGGCGCAACTACGGTATACAACGCAGCCAACGAGGTGGCGGTCGCCGCATTCATCGCCGGCAAGATCAGATTCGGTGCGATTGCGCGGGTTGTGGAAGCGACGATCGAGGCCTGGATTCGCTCCGGCAATCTGGCGCCTTTGACGTCGGCCGACGACGCCATTGCCGTTGACCATGACGCGCGAAATAAGGCTGCCACCCTCTTGCCTCAAATTGCCTTAAAGGCATCTTAAAGGGTTGGGAACAGAGCCTCCGGCTCTGGTTAGGGGAATCGGATGTCCGAATTTTTTATCCATAGTTTCAATACGTTGGGCCATGGGCTCATCGGCTACGCGATCCCCTTCTTGTTCGTCCTCACCATTGTCGTCTTCTTCCACGAGCTCGGGCATTTTCTGGTCGCCCGCTGGGCCGGTGTCAAAGTGTTGACGTTCTCGCTCGGCTTCGGGCCGGAACTTTTCGGGTTCAACGACCGGCATGGCACGCGCTGGAAGATTTCGGCCGTGCCGCTCGGCGGGTATGTGAAGTTCTTCGGCGACGACACCGAAGCTTCGACGCCGTCTCCCGATGCGCTTGCCAACATGACCGAAGAGGAACGCGCCAGCAGTTTTCACCACAAGAAGGTCGGGCCGCGCGCGGCGATCGTAGCCGCAGGGCCGATCGCCAATTTCATTCTGGCGATCGTGATCTTTACCTGCCTGTTCACCTTTTTCGGCAAGCCGAGCACGTCGGCGCGCGTCGACAAGATCGAGGCGAACAGCGCCGCTGCGGCCGCCGGTTTTCAGGTCGGCGATATCGTGACATCGATTGACGGCTCCAGGATCGAGAGCTTCTCCGACATGCAGCGCGTCGTCGGCGTGCGGGCCGGAGAGAAGCTGACGTTCACGGTCAAGCGCGGCCAGACGACGCTGCAGCTGCAGGGCACGCCCGAGCTTAGGGAAGTGAAGGACCCCTTCGGAAATGTTCACCGGCTTGGCGTCTTGGGAATCACCCGCCAGACCGCTGCCGGCGACGTCGTGACCGAGCGCGTCGACCCCGCGACCGCATTGTGGCTCGGCGTCAAGGAAACTTGGTTCGTCATTGACCGGACGCTCGCTTATATCGGCGGTGTTTTCACGGGCCGCGAAGCAGCCGACCAGGTCGGCGGTCCGCTCCGCATCGCCCAGATTTCAGGGCAGGTTGCGACCATCGGTCTGGCCGCCTTGGTGCACCTTGCCGCGGTGCTGTCGATCTCGATCGGGCTTCTGAACCTGTTCCCGGTACCGCTGCTCGACGGCGGTCACCTTTTGTTCTATGCGGTAGAGGCCGTTCGCGGGCGTCCGTTGTCGGAACGGGCGCAGGAAATGGGGTTCCGGATCGGTCTCGGTCTGGTGCTGATGCTGATGGTGTTTGCGACCTACAACGACATCCTGCACCTCGCGGCATCGTGACGCGGCTTTTTTATGACGTTGCCGATAGGCAACGTCTTGGAATGAAAATGGAATCGCACGGCGATGTCAGGTTTGCCGCTCCCGCGAAATTGGCTACAAGCGGGGCGGCAAATCAGAATCTGCCGGTTCGCGGGGGTGCGATCCGGCATTGGAATGACAAGGGCGCGTTGCGCATGATTTTTGGAATGCGGGTGCGGGGAGCCGTGTTGGGCGCCCTGATCATGTTGGCTGTGCTGGTGGCGCCCTCACTGGCGGCCATGCTTGCGTCCTCGCCGGCCGCCGCCCAGACGGTTCAGTCGATCGTGGTTGAGGGCAACCGGCGCGTCGAGGTTGAGACCATCCGCTCCTATTTCAAGCCGGGACCCAACGGCGTCCTCGACCAGGGGCGAATCGATGACGGCCTGAAAGCGCTGATCGAAACCGGCCTGTTTCAGGACGTCAGAATCAGCCGGCCGGGCGGCAAGATCGTTGTCACCGTGGTCGAAAATCCGGTGATCGGCCGCATCGCCTTCGAGGGCAACAAGAAGGTCAAGGACGACCAGCTCTCGTCGGAAATCCAGTCCAAGCCACGCGGCACGTTCTCACGCCCGATGGTGCAATCCGACGCCCAGCGCATCACCGAAATCTACCGTCATTCCGGCCGCTACGATGTCCGCGTGACGCCGGAAATCATCGAGCAGCCCAACAACCGCGTCGATCTGGTCTTCACCATCGTCGAAGGTTCGAAAACCGGCATCAAGTCCATCGAGTTCATCGGCAACGAAGCCTATTCCTCGTATCGCCTGCGCGACATCATCAAGACCCGCGAATCAAATCTGTTGAGCTTCCTCGGTGGCGCCGACGTCTACGATCCGGACCGGGTCGAGGCCGATCGCGATCTGATCCGCCGCTTTTATCTGAAGCACGGCTTTGCCGACGTGCAGGTGGTGGCGGCGCTGACCGAATACGACCCGGAACGCAAGGGCTTTCTGGTGACCTTCAAGATCGAGGAGGGCCAGCAATATCGCGTGGCGTCGGTCGAATTCAAATCGAGCATCGCAACCCTCGACGGAAATACGCTGAGCAGCTACTCGCACGTCTATATCGGCTCGGTCTACAATGCGGAGGCGCTGGAGAAGTCGGTCGAGGAAATGCAGATCGAGGCCTCGCGGCGCGGTTACGCCTTTGCGATCGTGCGTCCGCGCGGCGACCGCAATTTCGAAGCCCACACCGTCTCGATCGTGTTTGCGATCGACGAGGGTCCGCGGACTTACATCGAGCGCATCAACATCCGCGGCAATACCCGCACCCGGGATTACGTGATCCGCCGAGAATTCGATGTGTCCGAGGGTGATGCGTATAATCGCGCGCTGGTGGACCGTGCCGAGCGCCGGCTGAAGAATCTCGATTACTTCAAGACCGTGAAGATCACCACTGAGCCCGGTTCCTCAAGCGAC
>JBATYU010000902.1:0-3628 GCA_049674245.1 Bradyrhizobium sp.
GCGTGCGCCGGCCTGCCCGTTGCAGGGCCGCCAGCACCTCGACAATTTCGGAACGGCGCGAATCGAGCGAGCCGCGAATCTGCGCTTCGCGCGAATCGAGTGTGCGCAGCCGCGCTTCGGCGTCGCCGACCCTGGTCTCGACGTCGCGCACCTGCGCCGCCACGTCGATTAACTGCGCATTGAGCTTGCTTTGGTCCTGACCGATCGCCGCGATGTCGGCTTTTAGCCGCTCGCGCGCCTCGGCCGCACTCTTGACTTGCGCGCGGGTGGCTTCCAGTTCCTGTTCGCGCTGCTTGATGGTGTCGGCGTCGGGTGCGGCGGTCGCCGCCCGGGGTACGGTCGCCGCGGTCTGCGCCATCGCCGGCAGACGGCTTACATCAGCAAGGCCGGCGGACAGCAGGAGAATGGAGAGCGGAACCGAAGACAGCCTGCCGCGGCTGATGGTGTCGGGATAAGAATGGAGGGTCCGCGCTGGCAGCATCGTTCGGATAGGAGCCCTTATGTGCCCGTATTCATATGCGGTGATAGGGATGGCCCGCCAAAATGGTCGCGGCCCGATAAAGCTGTTCCAGAAGCATGATGCGAACCATTTGGTGCGGCCAGGTCGCGGAGCCGAATGCGATGCTGGTTTTCGCGTTACGCCGCAATTCAGGCGAAAGTCCGTCCGCGCCGCCGATCATGAAGATAGCGTGGCCTGTTCCCTGATCCCGCCAGCTCGCGAGATACCGGGAAAATACGGTGCTATCGATGTTCTCGCCGTGCTCGTCGAGCGCCACCAGCATGGATTTCTCGGGTATGGCGGCTGCGATCGCGCCTGCTTCCTCCGTTATGCGGCTTGCAGCGTCGCGGGCGCGGCTTTCGGAAATTTCATGAATCGCGAGGCCGCGAAAGCCGAGCTTGCGGCCGATGTCGTCGAAGCGCTCGCGATAGCGATCCGCAAGCTCCCGCTCCGGACCCTGCTTCAGCCGGCCGACGGCAATGACGACGAGGCGCATGACAGCATCTTCCGGCAAAGCGGCACGCGCGCACGCAAACGCTACGATGCGCTTCAGCCGAACCGCTTCGGCTCGCTACCTTAGATCGCCTTCGCCGCCGTCGGGCCCTGCGTCCACAATCTTTCCAGATTGTAGAACTCGCGCACCTCGGGTCTGAACACGTGCACGATCACGTCGCCGGAATCGATCAGCACCCAGTCGCAATTGGGCAAGCCCTCGACATGGATGCTCTTGATACCGTTTTCCTTCAAGGCTTTCGTGACGTTTTCCGCGATCGCGCCGACATGCCGGTTGGCCCGGCCCGAGGTGACGATCATGTAGTCGGAAAATGCGGATTTGCCGCGAAGATCGATGGTGACTGTTTCTTCCGCCTTCATATCGCCGAGGCGAGAGAGGATCATATTCAGCGTCTCGTCGGCGTCGGGTTGCGCCTTCAAGGCCGCAGCTTGGGTCGATGTTTTACGCGCGGGTTTTGGTGCCGTTTTACTAGCAACCTTGGGTAAAACACGCTTGGACAATACAGATGTTGCCAGGGACCATTCCTTTCACTGTATCGCGAACGCCGAATCCGTGACGCCCGCCACCTATATTACGCATGTGGGGTTAAAGGTTTCAATATTCCAGCACCCCGGATTCCATTGAACCGATAAGCCCCGCATTCAGCTTCCTGCTCAGTTTCTTGCCCTCCAGCTTCCATCCGGGTTCCGCAAGCCCGTCGATGACAGGTTGATCTTCATGCCGGTGAGGAACACCCAGGCCGGCGCACGAAAATTGGCCAACCGGCCTGCCTCATTCTCCGGCACCCGATAGCGCGCCAATGCCCGCGCCGCAGGTGCGGCGAGTGCGCGGAAGCTCTGTGGTGGACGGTCGATTACCGCGATCGGCACCTGGGACGCGATGCGCTGCCAATTTTGCCAGCGATGAAATTGCGCAAGGTTGTCGGCGCCCATGATCCATACAAAGCGCAAACCCGAAAACCGGCGGCGCAGATAGTTGATGGTGTCGACAGTGTATCGCGTTCCGATGACGGATTCGAGACAGCTCACGTCGATGCGCGGATCGCTCGCCATCTGACGGGCGGCTTCGGCGCGTTCCTCAAGTTCATGCAGGGCGCCATTGTCCTTGAGCGGATTTCCCGGCGTCACCAGCCACCAGATGCGATCCAGTTTCAGGCGCTTGATCGCAAACAGGCTGATGGCGCGATGGGCGATATGCGGCGGATTGAAGGAACCGCCGAGCAAGCCGATGCGCATGCCGTTGGTGTAGAGCGGAATCGCTTGCGAGACGGATGGCGACGCAGCTGAAGCTGTACTCAACTGGGCCACCGCGGGCGCAATGTTGCAGTCACGGCCGCGTCTGCCCGGTGCCGTGGACCCGATATTTGAAGCTGGTCAGTTGTTCGGCGCCGACCGGGCCGCGGGCGTGGAATTTGCCGGTGGCAATTCCGATCTCGGCGCCAAAGCCGAACTCGCCGCCATCGGCGAATTGCGTCGACGCGTTGTGCAGCACGATCGCCGAGTCGACCTCGTTGAGGAATTTCTGCGCGGCTTTCGCGTCTTCGGTCACGATCGCGTCGGTATGGTGCGAGCCGTGGCTATGAATATGGGCAATCGCCTCGTCGACGCCGTCGACGACTCTGGCGGCGATGATCGCATCTTCATATTCGGTGTCCCAGTCCTGTTCGGAAGCGGGCTTCACCCTGGCGTCAGTGCGCTGCACGGTCTCATCGCCGCGCACTTCGCAACCGGCATCGATCAGCATTTCGATCAGCGGCTTCAGGCTCGTCGCGCTGCCGGCGCGATCGATCAGCAAGGTCTCGGCCGCGCCGCAGACGCCGGGGCGGCGCATCTTGGCGTTCAGTACAATCGACTTCGCCATTTCGAGATTGGCCGACTGCTCGACATAGACGTGGTTGACGCCTTCCAGATGCGCGAACACCGGCACGCGGGCCTCAGCCTCGACGCGGGCGACCAGGCTCTTGCCGCCGCGCGGCACGATGACGTCGATCGCGCCGTTTAGTCCGCTCAGCAGCAGCCCCACCGCGGCGCGATCTCGGGTCGGCACCAGTGTGATCGAGGCCTCGGGAAGGCCGGCTTCGCGCAATCCCTGCTCCAGGCAGGCATGGATCGCGCGGCAGGAACGGAAACTGTCGGAGCCGCCGCGCAGGATCACCGCGTTGCCGGATTTCAGGCAGAGCACCCCGGCGTCGGCCGCGACATTGGGGCGGCTTTCGAAGATCACGGCGACGACGCCGAGCGGCACGCGGACGCGCTCGATGGTCATGCCGTTCGGACGCTGCCAGCTTTCGGTCACGACGCCGACCGGATCGGGGATTTTTCGTACCGTCGCAACCCCGTCGGCCATCGCATCGATGCGCGCTTGCGTCAGCGTCAGGCGGTCGACAAAGGCAGAGGTCGCGCCGCCGGCACGGACCTCGGCGACGTCTTCGGCGTTGGCGGCGAGGATCGCATCCGCGTGCTTACGGATCGCGCGCTCCATCGCTGCAAGCGCGCGGTTCTTCTGTTCGGGCGCGGCGAGCGACAGCACCCGCGCCGCGGTGCGGGCGCCGGCGGCGAGCTCGTTCATCAGGACCGGCAGATCGGCGCTGCCGTCGACGGCTTTCAAGGGTGCGG
>JBATYU010000903.1:0-15694 GCA_049674245.1 Bradyrhizobium sp.
GGGCCCGGGTCGGCTTGTCGACAACCGCGCCCAGCGCGAGCCGGTTCACGACACGCTCCACGGCGCCGGCGACCTCACGTTCGGGCAGCCCGCGCAGCCGCGCCATGAACGCGAGAAATTCGCCGACCCGCATCTGCCGGTAGAGCGGCGCCGATTCCGGCACATAGCCGATACGCCGTCGCACTGCGAGCGAATCGCGCACGGTGTCGAGGCCTGCCACCGTGAGCCGCCCGGCAGAAGGCAGCAGATAGCCGGCAAGCAGCCGCATGAAAGTGGTCTTGCCGGAGCCGTTAGGTCCCAACAGGCCGAACACCTCTCCGTGGCGGATGTCGAGCGTCAGTCGGTCGAGCGCCGTGACCGAGCCGTAGCGTTTGCTTACGCCGACGGCCGAGATGGCCGGAGCATCCGTCGCTCGGGCAGGCGCATCGTTCCGCGGCGCCGCGTCGATTGACGAGATGATCATGCAGTGCCTCGAAAAAGCAGCGCTCGCCCTGCGGGCAAGTCCACCGCTGTGTCGCCCCGTTCGGCTCGCCGTGAGGTCAGGTGCGGGCACTCCACGTGCGGGTGCCCGCGCCGGCTTGCTCTCAATCGTAGAATTCGGGCGCGTGCTTGGTCGCCTTGAAGACCTCTGGATCGTGCCCGTAGAAGATCTGCGCGTTGTTGGCGTCGCGCAACAGCCGGACGCGCTGATAGCTGCGATAGGCGTCGCCCGGACTGACCGTTCCCGGGATCGGCGGGATCAGGTTCTTGTCGAGGTTTTCCTTGAGATAGACGACGTCGCTGGTGAGGATGACCGAGCCGGTCTTTGGCAATTTCACGATTGCGAACTGGCTGCCGGGGGTATGGCCGGGCGCACGTATGACGCGCACCGAGCCGTCATCGAACAGATCCAGGTCGCCATTGAGGCGGATGGTGTTCATTTTTTTCGTGTCGGCGAAATCGCCCGGAATGTAATACACGGAGAAGCCGACATCCGGCCACCAGGCGGCCTTAAACTCGTCGTCCTGGGCGACGAGGGTAGCATTTGGAAACTGGCCGACATTGCCGCCGTGGTCGAGGTGCAAGTGGCCGACCACTACGTACTTGATGTCGTCGGTCTTGAGGCCGATTTTGGCAAGCTGCGCCGGAATCGCATCGTCCTGCGTCATCTTGAGGCCGAAGCCCTTGGCGAGCGGTCCCCACCATCCCTCGGGATCGGTGATCGTCTTGTCGTTGTTCCCGGTGTCGATGATGACGTTGCCCTTGGGATGCTTGAGCACATAGAAGCTCACCGGTGCCCAGTCGATATTGCCTTGACCGCCCATCTGCAGGGCCGCCTTCGGGAAGCCTCCCAGCGAACCTGATGTGAAGACGTAAAGTTTCGGGCCTTCCTGTGCGACGGCCGGCGCAGCGGCGGCTGCCGCAAGGCCGAGCGCGATGGCTAGACTCAATACAAATGGCTTCGTCGTCATAGCGTTTCCTCCTTCGTCTTCGTTCTTACGGGCTCTCTGTGTAGCCACAAAGCCCAGCTCGAAGCGATTGAGGCCAGGCACCTGAGAATAGATTGCGCACCCCGGCAAAAGCAAGTTGGGAATGGTCTTCTACGTTAACCGCCCTACCGTTTTCTAAGGCGCTAAGCCGGAAACTCCGGTTTTGGATTTAGCACTTGGCTAATCCAGTCCCACGAGCGCAACAGCAGATCCCGATCGCGGTACAGGCCGAACCAGGCCACTCGCCATTTGAAAACAGGCCACTGTTAGTCAGCGCCGCTTTTTGCCGGACTTTTGTTTGGCCTTCAGCACGTCCGCCTGGCTGCGATAGGCTTTCGCCATATTCAAAAAACTTTGGGAGATTTCGGCGTCTGAGGCGGACTGCGCCATGCGTTCAGCCTTCGCCGCCTGCTTCCGGAAAAATTTGGCTTCCTTCACCATCGCGCGACCTAATGCAAGCGCATCGGGACATATTGAAGAGCGACCCGAACTCCAAGCCCGAACGGCAGGACAAGCATCGCGCCACCGATGAAGGGTTGAAGCCGCATAAGTGCCCTCGTTTCGAACCGGGAGAAGACCCCGCCCGCATGAAAGCGGACGGGGGAAAGTTTATGCTAGAGCGCCGGTGTCAACACCCCGACGCCAAATGCAAACTTATCACCGGATTAAGATGTAGGAATCGGAACTTTCGACCTCGGCCAGTTTCTCCCGAGCCGGTGCCGGAGACGTATTTCCAGACCGCACGATCCGCGTAGCTCAAATCGCGGATTGGCCGACGCCGATGCAAAAGTTACCGGGAGCCTATCAGTTTGTTCCAGGCAGACGCACACGCTCCTCGAGCAGAACCGATACACCGCTCAGCTTCCTGATGAGAGCGATCAGGTTGCCGACGCCGACTGCCGAATGAAAGGCACCGCCGCCCGCACGCCCGGTGGCCCTGGCCTGACCGACCATAACGAGCTGGGCGACGGCACGGAAGACCTGATAGTAGAGCACGGCCCGATCATCGAGCGGCCGGAGCGCCCGATAGGTACGTTCATAGCGCCTCAGCGCCGCGCCGATAACGCGGCGTGCCGCCACGCGCAACGCCCAAGGCAGAGGGAGTGGAACGGCGGACATGTTGGCGATCGCTGAACCGACATCCATGGCGGCCTCTGCAATGACCGCGCTGGTCCAATCGATAACCCCGGTGGGCTGGTTCTTGTCGGCAAGGATGTTGAGCGGGTGGAAATCGCCATGGCAGATCGCCGCTTCTCGCGCCTTCGGAGGTCGATGATCGTCCAACCAGGCGAGGCCGGGTTTCAGTCCGATGAGATCGCACCGCTCGGCAATCGTCCTGAGCCGTGCCAACTGGCCCTCGAAGGTGATGGCGCCCGCGTCGATGCCTGCCGAAGCACGGCAAGCCATCGCCCCATCCACCAAAAAACTGAAACGATGACTTTCAATTATTTCTGTTTCGTTGGTTGAGCCAGCAACCACATCATGGCCGCACAGACAAGGAGTGCTCCGATGAACCAGCATGCCAGCAACAATAGCGTCCCGCCATCGGTGGGCGTAGATGTGAGTGGAATAGAGACGCTGCTCAACCGCAATCTTCCGGAAGTATTCGGTGAAGGTGATCCGGCTCGCCGAAGGAGCGCAATTCAGGAACTTTATACCGAGGACTGTGTGCTGTACGTGCCGCCCGGCACTTTCGTTGGTCACGACGCACTGGACAAGTTCGCCGGCGATCTCCGAGCGACGCATCCACATTATGTTTATACGCCTCATGGCTCGCCCCAGGTTCTGCACAATTCGGGACGCCTGGCGTGGGGCTCGGGGCCGAAAGGCGAAACGCCCGCCTACACCGGTGTGGATTTCATCATCGCCCGGGACGGCAAGATCGCGGCTCTTTATGTTTACCTCGACCCGCCGCCCACATAATGCGCGAGCAGAACCTTGCATGGGTCTGCTCCAGGTCATTCGCGTCGCTTTGACCCTGGGCCAACTGCTTCCGTTATCCACCAATGAACCGACATCTTCAGAGGCGGTCGGCGTGTCTCGAGCGTGCCAAGAGCGGCGGTCGGGCTTAGCGAGGGCCACGCCCGGGTTACCCCCTGATAGCCGAAGCCACACTGCGTTTGAGCGGAGCCATCCCGCGTGGTGCTGGAATGCGTGATTGCGCCGGGTTAGATCGTTCTCACCTTCGACGATCTTGCCGTTCTTGGGCGTTTCGCCACGCTCTCATCATCCCGCACAGCCTTGCGCTGCTTCGTATCTGATGCCGCGTGAAGCGCTTTCGTTCCGCGGTGAGCGGCATATTCCTTGCCGTCGATCGGTGCCACGTGCGGCGGATCTCTATCGAGATAAGGTCGTCCGATTCCAAACTCCTTCTCACGTGTATCGATCCATTTCCAGAGGCTTTCAGTGGAACTCAATCGCTGCGCCCGTGTCCCGCCATTGACGCTCACGACATCGGCCGCAAGCCCGTGGCCGTAGCCGCCGCGAAAACTCCCGCCATGATACGACCTGTCAGTCGCCGCCTTCAGGCCGCTTGCGATCGATTGACGGTAGTCATCGCGGAACGCGCTGGTTATGCCAGGCGACAGCCCGGCCTGCTCCGCCGCGTGAAGCATATGAAAGAGCTTCAGTTTGAAGCTCCGATCCATGCCTCCGATCACGTAGTCCGTCATTGCCATGCCGGCTTTTTCCGCCGCCTTAGGATCCTTCCACGCGAAATTCTCATCGACGAGCTTGGTAAAAGTTTTCGTGACGGTCACCGTTTTGCGTTTCCTCTTGACCGTCACTTTCCTCGACTCCTCCACCTTGATGGAGTCCTCCTTGGGAGTCCGTTGGTAGAGCGCCCACAGGTAACGGTCGATGCAGGCGTCAACTACGTAACATTCGTCGAGAATTTCGATGGAGCCCACAACATCCTTGGTGTCTTTCGGTGCCGCATTAGGCGTGCTCGCTGTCGCCACTGGCACGGCCGGTGGTTCGGGCGGCAGCACCTGTGACGGATCGGTCAACGCGGCCTCGACGATCGATTTCGGTTCAGCCGAGGCCGCCGTCGTGTCGGTGGCCGCCCCCCTCACCAGTTCGGCGGCTCTCGCAACGTCGACGTTGCCGATAGCGGCGTTGCCCATTGCCGTTGGCTGCGGCGCGTCCGCGCGCTCGAAGTCGGCGGTGAGAGCTGGTGCGAGGTGGTCCAGGGTTGGCGCTGCGGTGTTCTCGATGCCGGCCGAACCGAAGCCCACACACCAGGCGACACCCCCCGTTCCGCACAAGACCGCCGCCACAGCCGCAGATCGCCGCAGGTTCATGATCCTAACCTCCAAACGCTCCACCTGAGCGAGCCTGCTCAGCCAAGCATGTGACGGGCCGATTTTTCGGGTCACGATCGGACTTCGCAATGGCGAAAGCTGCTGCTCATCAGTCTTTCCCAAGAAGTGTTGCCCGAATGCAACGCGCCGCCGCAAGCAACTTGCTGTGCATTGTCCCGCGCAAGCGTGTCGGGAAAAGGTTCGGACCCTCGTCGCGCCGGCGTTGATCTACGAAACCAGTGCTCATATGAAACTCTCGATGTCGACGACCCTGAGCGCAGCGATTCCGCGGTTATTGCCAGCTCGTAGGATGGGTGGAGCGTAGCGATACCCATCGCGTCAGCTTGCCGAAATGGTGGATGACCGGACCAGGATCGCCGCAAGGCGATGGGTTTCGCAAGAGCTCAACCCATCCTACGGGCTGGAGTTAGGCTAAAGGAGGGAGGCGTCATGGCGCCGGGACGGATCAACTTGAGCGTCGCGGAGGCACGCGATCTGGCGGAGAGTGCGCTGCGCGGCATAGGATTTGATGACGATGAGGCGCGCATCATTGCCGATCACGTCGTTGATGCCGCGTTGTGCGGCTATGAATATTCGGGCCTGCCCAAGATCCTCAACATACCGGAGAGCGAACACTTCAAGCTGCCGCGCCGACCCATGAAGCTGCTGCACGAGACTGACGTCTCTCTCGCCTTTGACGGTGGCAACAATGTCGGGATGCTATCGCTGTTTTACGCGGCAGAGGCCACAATCAAGAAGGCGGCTGCGCATGGGATCGCGTTGATTTCGGTGACCGACGCCTGGATGAGCGGGCGTAGCGCCTACTATGTCGAGATGATTGCCAAGGCCGGCCTGGTTGCGATCCACACTGCGGCCAGCTCGCGACTGGTGGCTCCGCCCGGTGGAGTCAGGGCGGTGCTCGGCACGAATCCAATAGCGATCGCGGTTCCGTCGGCGCGCGGGCCGATCGTGCTCGACATCGGGACCTCTGCCTACATGATGACCGAAGTGATGCTGCGCGAGCGGCTAGGCGAGTTGCTTCCCGAAGGCGTGGCAATCGGGCCCGACGGCGAGCCGACCAGGGACCCGGCGCTTGCGCGCCGCGGCGCATTGCTGCCTTTCGGCGGCTACAAAGGCTTCGGGCTCGCGCTGATGATACAGGTGTTGGGACTACTCGCCGGATCCAGCTCGGATCAGGAGAGCTGCTCCGGCTACCTGTTTATCGCCTTTCGGCCTGACCTCGTCGGGACGGCGGATGTTTTCAACCACCGGGTGACGCAGCTGATTGAACGCATCAAGGCGACGCCACGCCAAGCGGGCATCGAGGAGATCCGCATCCCGTCAGAGCGGGCATTTCGCTCTCGCGAACGTGCCCTTCGCGAGGGCCTGAACATCGATCGACTGGTATTCGATGCGCTCGTCGCTCTGCGCGCGCGCCCGGGATGATCGCGAAAGCTGCGCATTTGAAAGGCCTTTTATTCAGGTATGGGGAAGAAAGATATGAGATTGCTGAACCGGCGCGAATTCAATGGACTGTGCGTGGCGCTTGGTGCGTTCGCGTCTCCGACGGGTGCAGCTGGTCTTGATGCGGCCGCTGGCGCAGCGTCAACCGGCGCAGGGCGCACGGCGAAGTTTCGCGACGGCACTGTCGTTCCGGCATTGGGCCAGGGCTCTGCGGGTCTCGGAAAGGGAAAACATCCTCAAGCTGTTGAGGAAGAAGCGGTACGCACTGGCCTTTCGCTCGGAATGACGCTGATCGACACGGCGGAAATGTACGGCTCCGAGGACTTCATTGGCCGCGCGATCGCTGGTCAGCGCGATCGCGTGTTCCTGGTCTCCAAGGTGTGGCCCAGTCATGTGGCGGGAGACGGCGTCATGCGCGCTTGCGAGGCGAGCCTCGAGCGCCTCGGCACCGATCATCTCGATCTCTATCTGCTGCACTGGCCAAATGGGGTCACCAATCTCTCCAGCGTTGTGACCGCGTTTGAAAATCTACGCTCGGCAGCGAAGATTCGCGCTTGGGGCGTGTCCAATTTTAAGGTCAGCGACATGGAAGATCTGTTTCGTATTCCAAAAGGCGATAGCTGCGCGACTAATCAGCTCCCTTACAGCCTCGGCGACCGCGGCATAGAGCATGACCTGCTGCCATGCTGCGAGCAGCACGGCATGCCGGTGATGGCTTACTCTCCGCTCGGCGGAACCGGTGCCAGCCTGCTGCGTGATCCCACGCTGGTACGTATCGGCGCAGCACACGGTTGCTCGGCAGCCGCCGTTGCGCTGGCCTGGACCATCCGCAACGGCAACGTCATTGCAATTCCCGAATCCGGTTCGGTGGCGCATGTAAAGGAGAACGCCGTCGCGCTCTCACTGACGCTGACACCGCAGGAGCTTCAATCGCTGGAAGCGGCGTATCCGCTGCCTAACCGCTAGACTTTGACACGAGTCCGTGCGGTCGATCCTCGCAACAGCACACTGCGTCTGAGCGGGTTATTCGCGTCACTTTGACCGTCGGCCCGTCACTTCCGGTCTACCCCGATGAACAGACATCGTCAGACCGGCCTCGCATGTCCGGTTGATGACCCAGAGCTGACCTCCGTCCAAACGATCACCACGGTACTGGCCTGTTTCTTCATCGCGGCCAGTCAACGCATGCGTTGAAGAGTCTCAAGATTTTTCGCTCGATCTCTTCATCTGGCCCATACCGATTAAGCGTGACGTGGAGCGCGATGTCCTCTTCACCAGGTGGGTGGGCGCAAGCGCCATAGAAAAGCTCCGCTTCGTTCACTGCTTGAACGCTAATGCAGATATAGGCGGCTTCAAACTCGCGGACGGAGCGAAAACTTGACGCACGGTAGCTGGGCCATTCAGTTTTTTTGAAATCCCTGAGATTGCGTTCTTGCAGGGAGAAGCGTTCCAAGGCGAAGCGCAGAGCGACGCCGAGTCCCGGCGCTTGGCGCCAGTCGGCGATAACGGCAGGTCCATCTTGCTCGAACGATATGCCAGCGCTGTTATGATGTAGCGCCGCTACTATGGCTTCCTTGACGGTCGCTCCGAGATAGATATGTGCGCGTCGGAGCATGGGCACCTTTAGGCCGCCTCAGTTGGCAGCCGCTTTCATATCAGACTAAACCTGCGATGTCGCCCATTGGCACAAATGCGAAGTGCCGACGGGCTCTGAGCTTGTCTGCTTTCCGGCGCAAACCGGAAGAGATCGGTGCACAGTCAGAACGACGCGTTTGACGCAAGGTCGGGATATTGCGGTGCACCGCGCTATTCCCGGACTCGATGCTGGTAATTCTGGGTCAGGGCAAGCATAGTTGTGGGCATCACAAATTCCGGATCGATTCATCGGCGCCGATGATGTGGACTCTCCCCGATCAACGCCGGTGATTTACGGAAATGCTTTTCGGAAAACCGGAGTCCCGCCATGTCTCTTTTGGCTTCCAGCGAATCAAAGGCCCAACACACCTTCGATTCCGCCGAAATGGGCGCCATCGCGCATCTCTACCGGGGCGAAGTCTATCGCTCGACCATCTGGCGAACGCGGCTGGACAACACGACCAACTGGTCGATCGTCACGATGGGCATCGCGCTGTCGACGACCTTTTCGAGCCCGGGCGCTTCGCCTCTGCCACTCCTGCTCGTAGGGCTGCTGCTTGCGGTGTTTCTCGGCATGGAGGCGCGGCGTTATCGTTATTTCAATGTCTGGCGCGCCCGCGCTCGTTGGTTAGAGATGAATTTCTACGCGCCCATACTGACCGGCGAAGCGCGCGACGACAGCTGGCAGGCGGTTCTCGCACGCGACTATACGGCGCCCCGCCATCACATTTCGTTTGTTCGCGCTGCGGGGCGGCGGTTGCGTCGCAACTACGTCTGGATTCTCGCCATCCAGGTGATTGCCTATTACGGCAAAATAGCAATCCATCCGACACCTGCGACGACCTTGGCGGAATTTTCCGATCGCGCCGCCGTCGGACCGATTCCCGGCTGGATCGTTCTGATGATAGGCTTTGCCTACAATTTCGGCTGGTTGGCGTTCGCGCTCGGCACGATGTGGTTCGATCGGCGCCAGCACGGGGCCAGGGGCGACAGGGTCGCGATGGGTTAGCGATAACGCGCAAGAGCCGGCCATCTCCCACGTGGACCCGCCCGGGTCGTCGAGTGTTCCGGCCATCCGTGCGGATACTATATCTCGACTTCGAGACCGACCTCTACGACCTGGGCGGGCGGAACCCCGAAATACGCGGCCGGGAGATTGGCGTTGAGGTGCATTGTGGCGAACAGAGATTTTCTCCAAACCGCCATGCCTGCCACCTTATCGGTCGCGATCACCATCACGCGCCTGAAATAGTAGGTAATGTTGTCGGGATCGATGCCGACAAGCTCGGGGTTGCGGCAGGCAAGCCTCAGCCCCTCCATCACATCAGGCCTTTCCATGAAACCGAAACGGAAGAGGACGCGCGTGATGCCCGCGCCGACCGGAACAAGCTTGATCCGCTCACTGGCTTCAACCCGCGGCTCGTCGACACTGATGGACGCGATAAACAGCACGCGCTCATGCAGCACGCGATTATGCCGCAGGTGATGGGTCAGGCCGAGCGGAATCCCTGTGGTCGCCGCCGTGAAGATCGCCGCCGCCCCGGGCAGCCGTATCGGCGGCGTGTTGATGACCCACTCTATGAACGCCTCCTCCGGCTGGCGCAGCTTGGAGCGCTCCTTCTCAAGCAACTGCCATCCGGTGCGCCAGGTCAGCATCAGGAATGCAAGGACGCTTGCTAGCAGGAGCGGGAACCAGCCGCCTTCGACCAGCTTCGTCATGTTCGCCGCAACGAAAACCACCTCGATGACGAGGAAGAACCCGTTGACCGCCACGACCAGAAGCGGGTTGTAACCCCATCTCAGGGCGACGAGAGCGGCCAGCACTGTGGTGATCGCCATCAGCATCGCGACGGCGATGCCATAGGCCCCGCCGAGGGCGTCGGACGAGCCGAACAGGAGCACGGCGGTGAGCGTGCCGACCGCCAGCAACCAGTTCACCACGGGGATGTAAATCTGCCCCTTCTCATGGCTTGCGGTGTGGTTCACCCGCATGCGAGGCAGGAAGCCGAGCTGCATTGCCTGTTGGGTGAGCGAATACGCGCCCGAGATGATGGCTTGTGAGGCGATCACGGTGGCGATGGTCGCGAACGCCACCATCGGGTAATGCGCCCATCGCGGCACGAGCAGGTAGAACGGATTCTCGGCCGCATGGGGATCGGCCAGAAGCAGCCCTCCCTGACCAAGATAATTGAGCATCAAGGCGGGTGACACGATCGCAAACCATCCGAGCTGGATGGGCAGCCGGCCAAAATGCCCCATGTCGGCATACATGGCCTCCGCGCCAGTGAGTGTTAGAAAGGCGGCGCCGAGCACTGCGAAAGCTGTGCCGGGTCCCGCGTGACTGAGGTAGAGAACGGCATGATGGGGGCTAATCGCGGCGAGGATGGCTGGGCTTTGAATGATGCCCTTGAGGCCTAGCAAGGCAATTGCGAGGAACCATACGAACATCACCGGCCCGAAGATGTTGCCGACGAACTCCGTTCCCTTTCGCTGCACCAGGAACAGGCCGACGAGGATCGCGATGGTAATGGGAACGACTATTGGTGCAAGGGCAGGCGCGTCGATCTTCAGACCCTCGACCGCGCTGAGCACCGAGATCGCCGGCGTGATCACGCCATCGCCATAGAGCAATGCGGCGCCGATCAAGCCGACGACGAGCAGGGCGGCACGCGCGCTTCCGCGCGGTGCGTGCCTTACATCCAATAGCGCGAGCAACGCGACGATGCCGCCCTCGCCATGATTGTCGGCGCGCAGAATCAAAATGGCGTATTTGAGTCCGACGATGAGAAGCAGCGCCCAGAAGATAAGCGACACTGTGCCTGTGACCGTTTCGGGCGCGGGCGCCCCGCCGGCTTCGACCGCCTGCTTCAGCCCATAGAGCGTGCTGGTGCCGATATCGCCGTAGACAACACCGAGTGCGGTAAGCGTCGCGGCTGCGGTCTGCTTCGGGACGCCTTGCCGGGGCAACCCCACGGTCTGAAGGGTCTCGGTCATCCGGACATCCTTCCCTTTGGTTGCGCAAGTCTGCACCAAAATGGAGCCGGGGAGAAGCTCGGTCAGCGGCACGACTCGGCATTGCCTGCTTGGAGCGACTTCCGTTGCCAGAAGCGGACAGCCCGCTTGCCGCCGCTGGGAGCGGGAGTATATTAAGTCGATGGCTGTCAGCTCGCCCGATCTGAAAGCGTTCTTGCTCGCCACACCTATCTTCGGTGGCCTGTCAGACGCAAGCCTCGATCTCTTGGTCTCAATGCTGGTCGAGCGCCGCTTCGACGTTGGAGCCGCTGTCGTAGCGGAAGGAGAACCGGGGCGCTCAATGTTCATTGTTCACTCCGGCGAGCTCGTGGTGAGCAAGCTGGGGGATTCGGGGCGCGTCATTCGCATGGCGGGCCTCGATCCCGGCGATTTTTTCGGCGAAATGACGCTCATCGAAATGCAGAACCGATCAGCCACCGTTGCCGCGGAGAGCCCAACCGTGCTGTACGAGCTAACAGCCCGAAATCTCTACACGTACTACAAGGCCGACATCTACGCGTATGTGATGGTGATGCAGAATATCAACCGCGAGCTTTGTCGGCGGCTCCGCCGCG
This sequence comes from Bradyrhizobium sp., assembly GCA_049674245.1. Lineage (GTDB taxonomy): Bacteria > Pseudomonadota > Alphaproteobacteria > Rhizobiales > Xanthobacteraceae > Bradyrhizobium. The sequence goes on from JBATYU010000903.1 coordinate 11,458, forward strand.
CCGACAATCGCATTGCCGAGCTAGCTGCTTCAATGACGCAGATTCGCGAGCGTCATGTGGGTTGAGAAGAAACTGCGACCAGCGAAATGGGGCGCAATGGTTTAGTTTTGCGCTGCGAGAAGCCAGAGTCGCTCATGTCTCAGTTGGATCAATCGCGTCGTTCTGACCATGCGCCGATCACTTCCGGTCTACCGCGATAAACCGACATCTTCGGAATCCTTCGGCATGTCTCAAAGGCGCCAGTTCCGGACCTCAGCCGCGAATAATTCATCCTTTCGGCCACCCACAGGGCTCTGGTTTTGGCTATACCCTCTCAGGTTGGGGATGTCGGATTCTCAATGATCACCAACGGGGCGGCATGACTTTCACATCGTGGCAGTTCGGTATATTCGTTGGTACCGTATTTGGAGCCTATTATTTCCCGCCGCTTAGAGCGCTTCAGGTTCAATTGCTGGTTATCGCGAGTTTGTTCTTTTACGGTTATGGACAGCCCGAACTTTTACCGCTTCTGGCAGTCGCCGCTTTCGGAACCTTTCTGTTCTTGATTTTGGCTTTGCGGAATCGCCGAATTTGGCTGCCGGTAGGCATTGCCTTCAATCTCGCACTGTTGGCATTCTTCAAATATAAATTCCTGTTCATCGAACCGTCATCGACTGGTTTAACCGGCGTCGCGCCAATAGACCTCCTCTTGAAATTGCCGCTGCCGATCGGGATTTCGTTTTTCGTATTCCACAACATCAGTTTATTGGTCGATCTGACAAGGCAGAAGAACGCGCCGCCGGACCTCACTAGCGTCTTCCTCTATATTATCTTCTTTCCGCAGCTTGTTTCGGGGCCGATTACACGCGCCGAAATGTTCATGCCGCAGATCAAGCCGAAACATTTTGCGGACATTCCGTTCATCGAGGCTGCGAAATGGATTTTGGCGGGGTTCTTCTTCAAGCTTTACGTAGCGAACAATCTCAACGAGATGACATCCTATATGGATTTTCCTCTCCATGAGACACTTCAGACCCAGGACCGGTGGCTGCTCGTTTTTCTCTACAGTTATCAAATCTATGCTGACTTCTTCGGATATTCCGCCATCGCCATAGGTCTTGCGCTGCTCTTTGGATATCGTCTCCCGATCAACTTCAATCTTCCGTACATCTCTTTGTCATTTTCCGAGTTCTGGACGCGCTGGCACATCTCGCTGTCGAGCTGGCTACGAACCTATCTTTACGTACCGCTCGGCGGCAATCGCCATGGTGTGTTCAGAACCTATCTGAATTTGATGATTGTGATGGGACTCGGCGGCCTCTGGCACGGAGCCGGGCTGGGCTACCTTATGTGGGGACTGTTGCACGGAGCTTTGCTCGTTATGGAGAGGCCGTTCTTAAGGCGCCTTCAGTCGATTGACTTAGCTGTTTTTCGCGCGGCGCGCGCAAGTGTCGTTTTTGTTTGCGTGACGATGCTATGGATTTTCTTCAAGCTACCGAACTTCGATCACGCGATCAGCTATTTGTCCGGCATGTTTACGTCGACTACAAACCCGAACCCGACAAAGCTGTTCTACAATTTGGCGTTACTCTATTCGCTGCCGGTCATCATCCAACATTTTGCTCCCCGGTCGCTGTTCGAGGGGAGGCTGCGCGCCGCAGAACCATATCTCTATGGTTCAATGATTGCGCTGATGTATTTCGAAGCCGGTCCAGAAACCTCGTTCATCTATTTTCAGTTTTGAGTCGGTAATGCAAGAAATGTCTGCCGTTAAATGGTTCGCAAGGTGTGTCTTTAGCGCCATGGTGCTGTTGCTTGCTTGCGGACTCGCAACGGCGTGGTTCGGCACCGGACTGCAACTGCCAGCGACGACAACCCGCGATGGCACGCTGATCACATTAAACCGCTATGCCAAAGAACCCATCCCCGAAATTGTTATCGTGGGTAGTTCTCTCTCCTTTCGCCTTAAGGAGAATTACTTCGCGCGAGCGCGGCTGCGAAATCTGGCACTTGCCGGAGGCTCCCCCCTTACAGGGCTGGAGATCGTGATGAACCAACCGCGCCTTCCCAGACTCGTTCTGGTTGAAGCGAATGTTTTATCTAGATCGACAGATACAGCTCTAGTCGAGAAATATTCAAGGAGCGGAAACACCGACCCGATGTTTTTTCGTCCAATCAGGACGGCTGTTGCGGCTTATGAGAATTGGCTTCATGCGCCGCTCAGTCACACGCAGGTCTCTTTAGCCCTGAGCCGGTTGCTTAAGCAACCGCCCAGCGATTTCGACAACCGCATTTACGCAGATCGGGCTCTCCAACAATCGAACGCGGAGGACCCGACGGTTGCCGTGCGGGAGAACGTAACGAGAATCGAACAGTTGATCGTAGCGATCGGGCAGAGGGGCGCGCGAGTGCTGCTTTATGAGCTTCCCTATTCCGAGCAGCTTGAAAGGTCTCGATCGGCAAAAATCACTCGCGAGATCGTTCACGCCAAATTTTCTGATCCCGATAGGTGGCTGCGCATCGATTTCACGAGAAGCGACTTACGTTGGGCAGATGGCGTTCATCTGGACGAGCGGTCCGCGGTGATCATAGCGCAATCGATAGATAGAGCTCTTTCTTCACTTCTTGGACCGACGTGAGGGCTCTGGAGAGCAAACCATCGAACGCTCATCGTTGAATGTCCTCGAACGGACACTTTGAATGGGTCTGTCCCTCGATAGTCTTCGCCGATCAGTCCACGTCCATTGTGGGTCCAATCGCGTCGTTCTGACCATGCGCCGATCACGTCGCGATGTGAGCTCATTCACATTCCCGACCGACTGAGTTGTGTTAGTCTCGAATCTTACGTGCAAGCTCGTCCGGTCTCTTGCGGGAGCAGATGGCGACTTACTCGATCAAGCGACACGATTTCATCTGTCTTGTCAGCGGATGATTCGCTCGCCCCTCGCTCGCAGCAGTCTGGGCTTGATTTCTGTTACATTTGCAGCAAGCTCAAGGAGGGACATATGCCTATCAGCCATTCGGCTTCGGCCACTATAATCGGAGCTTGGCTTGCCATTGGCGTTCCTATGTCGGCAAGCGCCAATGTCATCACGGACTGGGACGAGAAAGCCGTCGCTGTCGTTATGCCGGCAGGGCCTGTCGCCGTGTCACAGCAGGTCTACACGGCTCAGCGAATGATGGGAATGGTCCACGCCGCGATGTTCGACGCGGTTAATTCGATTGAGCGTCGCTACCAACCGTATCTGGTGCAGCTGCCCGCGGACCCGGCCACGTCCAAGGAAGCCGCTGCGGCGGCGGCTGCCGCTGCAGTGCTGGCGACAATTGATGAAAAGACTGCGGGCGAAATGAAAGTTACGCTCGCGAGCTATCTCGCGTCGATCCCCGATGATGGTGCAGCGAAAGCGGATGGCATCAAGCTCGGCGAGGCGGTTGCTGCCAAGGTGTTGGAGGCGCGCGCAAACGATGGCCACGACGCAGTCGATGATTACCGGCCGAGGACCACGCCGGGCGTCTATGTACCGACGTCGATCACCGCGGCCTCGACCTGGTCGAAAGTGAAGCCGTTCGCCCTGACGACGGCGTCCCAATTCCGGCCAGATCCGCCGATTTCGCTGTCGAGCAAGGAATGGGCAACTGACTATAACGAGATCAAGGACTACGGCGGCAAGACCAGTGCAAAGCGTTCGCCGCAGCAGACCGAGGCCGCCCGGTTCTGGCTTATGGTCGGTCCGCCAGCCTATCATCCATTCGTACGTCAGCTCGTAATCGCCAAACAGATGAGTGTCGGCGAGAGCGCACGGCTTATGGCGCTCGCAGCGATTGGCCTCAACGACGCGCTCATAGCCGTGTTCGACGCCAAGTACCATTACAACTTCTGGCGCCCAATCACTGCCATCCGCAATGGTGATATTGACGGTAACGACATCACCGAACGCGAGGCGACTTGGCAGCCGATCGACAATACGCCGATGCACCCGGAATACCCGTGCGCGCATTGCATCCTCAGCGGCACCATCGCGGGCGTCATTAAGGCGGCGCTCGGAACCGAGGACATTCCCGAGATCGCGATAACGAGCACTGCTGCACCCGGCGTGACCCACCGCTTTACCAACATGACGGCCTTTGCCGATGAGGTTGCGAATTCTCGCATCTGGTCCGGCTTCCATTATCGCTTCTCGACCCGCGTCGGCAGGGATATGGGACTCAAGATCGGTGAATACGTTGTGACAAACGTAATGCAGCCAGCCCTGACGGC
>JBATYU010000904.1:0-2248 GCA_049674245.1 Bradyrhizobium sp.
GATGTGGCGCGCAAGATTGCGCCCCTGGCGCATGGTGAAGTCGCGGCGCTGACGATGGCGACCGTGCCGTTGCGGCTGCCGGACCTCGCCTTCCAGGATGCCGACGGCAAGCCAAGAAAACTCTCCGACTGGCGCGGAAAGACCGTGCTGGTGAACCTGTGGGCCACCTGGTGCGTGCCCTGCCGCAAGGAAATGCCGGCGCTGGATGGCCTGCAAACCAGGCTTGGGGGTGCGAATTTCGAGGTGGTCGCCATCAATATCGACACCCGCGACCCCGAAAAGCCGAAGAATTTCTTAAAAGAGGCCAATCTGACCCGGCTCGATTACTTTAGCGACCAAAAAGCCAAAGTTTTCCAGGATCTTAAGCAGATCGGCCGGGCGCTGGGGATGCCGACCTCGGTGCTGGTGGATGGCCAGGGTTGCGAGATCGGCACCATTGCCGGCCCGGCGGAATGGGGCAGCGACGACGCCACCAAGCTGATCAAGGCCGCGTTGCAGCCGGCCGCCGGCTATTAAATCGGGCCGTCATTCCGGGGCGATGCGAAGCATCGAACCCGGAATCTCGAGATTCCCCGATGTGCAATTGCACATCTGAGCTGGTCCTTCGGACCATCCCGGAATGACAGGGGAATCAAATTAAGCCGCGATATTGAGGTTGCCGCCGACGCCGGGGCCAACATTGCCGAGCGAGAGGGTTTGCTGGCCGGCGCCGAGCAACGTCAGAACCGTCGACTTCTCTGTATCGAGGTTCGATTTCAGCACGGAATTCGCAACCTGCTGCTGCACCGCCCCTGCCTGAGACGCCAGAACGGCCGCTACCAGACTCATGTCCATACGCAATACCCCAAGCCTGGACGTCAAATTATCCGGCGGTGGTTAACGTTACGTGTCCCGGACGCGGTGCAGCGCTTCTTCAGCGGTGCACCGCAGAGCCGGGACCCACGCATAGCGGAAAGAGATGGACCCCGGATCAGCGGTACGTAGGATGGGTTGAGCGGAGCGATACCCATCAATGGCTGTCAATGAGGTGATGGGTTTCGCTTCGCTCAACCCATCCTACGAATCACGGCTTGGATGCCCTAACGCGTCGGAACCGGCTTGGCGCCGCGATAATCGTAGAAACCGCGCTGGGTCTTGCGCCCCAGCCAGCCGGCCTCGACATATTTCACGAGCAGCGGGCAGGGCCGGTATTTGGAGTCCGCCAGGCCCTCATGCAGCACCTGCATGATCGACAGACAGGTGTCGAGGCCGATGAAGTCGGCCAATTCCAGCGGCCCCATCGGATGGTGCGCCCCTAGCTTCATCGCCGCATCGATGGCCTCGACGTTGCCGACGCCCTCATAGAGCGTGTAGATCGCCTCGTTGATCATCGGCAGCAGGATACGGTTGACGATGAAGGCCGGGAAATCCTCCGATACCGCGATCTGCTTGCCGAGCCTCGTCACGAACTCCTTGGCCGCCTCGAACGTCGAATCGTCGGTGGCGATGCCGCGGATCAGCTCGACCAGCTCCATCAACGGCACCGGATTCATGAAGTGGATGCCGATGAAGCGTTCGGGGCGGTCGGTCGAGGCGGCTAGCCGCGTGATCGAGATCGACGAGGTGTTGGAGGCGACGATCGCTTCCGGCTTCAGCACCGCGCAGACGTCGTGGAAGATCTTGCGCTTGACCTCTTCCCTCTCGACCGCGCTTTCAATCACGAGGTCGCAATCGGCAAGCCCGTCCATGGTCTCGGCCGCAACGATCTTCTTTAGTGCCTGATTGCGCGCGTCCTCGGAAATGACCTTTTTCGCGACCTGGCGCGACAGATTGCCGTTGATGGTCGCCATTGCCGACTTCAGGCGATCGGCGGAGACGTCGTTGAGCACAACGTCCAACCCGGCCAGCGCCGCCACATGCGCAATCCCGTTGCCCATCTGGCCCGAGCCGATCACGCCGACCTTCTTGATCAAAGCTACCATCTTGTCATCCACCGGAACGGGGCGCGACAGGCGCCTGCCCTTTCATCCCCTAAACTACACACTGGCCGAGGCTTTCGCATCAGGCCGGTAGAATCATCGTTACTTTCCGAGCTTGCCGAGCGCTTCGGTAAGCTCCGGAACCGCCTGGTAGAGGTCCGCGACCAGGCCATAATCCGCGACCTGGAATATCGGCGCGTCCTCGTCCTTGTTGATCGCGACGATCACCTTGGAATCCTTCATGCCGGCGAGATGCTGGATCGCGCCGGAGATACCGATCGCGACATAAA
>JBATYU010000905.1:0-12632 GCA_049674245.1 Bradyrhizobium sp.
GCCTTGATCCGGCGCGGCCCGGCGAGCCCGGCGGCGATCATGCCGCCGATGGTGCCACACGCCTGCGTCCCCAACAGGGGTGCGGTGTCGACCGGCTCGAAGGCAAATTGCTGGTTCTTGGAATCGATCAGCGACAGCACGTCGGCCAGCGGCGCGCCCGCCTGCACGGTGACGATCAGCTCGTTCGGCTCGTAGGAGGTCACCGCGTTCAGCGCCGAGAGGTCGAGCACGGCGTTGGTCGCCATCGGCTGGCCGATCAGCCGCTTACTGCCATGGCCGATGATCTCGAGCGGCTGGTCGCTCGCGATCGCCGCGCGCACCGCCTGCTCGACATCCCTGGCATCGCGTACTTTGAGAGTGTCCACGCCTTCCGTCTCGCGTTCCCTGCGGCGACCATATTGAAAAGGCCGTGTTTGTCGCAGCCATCCGGATCCCTGACCATCCTTCTAAAGGCGTGAATGACGGGCACAAGGGCGAGCACGACGAACGACGGCGCCGCGCGACGCCCTTACTTCGATCGTTATCGAAGCATTTTCGTACATCATTCGTCATATATCGAATTGTAGTTGTCAATCATCGCGTCATATAGCGCGAGGATCGAGCCAGGTCAGAAGGGAGCAAGAACCATGGGTCAATATGCAGTCAACACGAGCGTCAGCGAGGCCGTCGGCGGCGGCGGACTGTTGGTCGTCGCGCAATGGGAAGCCAAGGAAGGACAGGCCGACCGGATCGCCGATATCCTGTCGCGTTTCCTGCCCGAGGCGCAAGGCGAGCCCGGTGCAAAGCTGTTCCTGATCGGAAGAGCGAAGGAAAATCCGGCACAGTTCCTGTTCTACGAACTGTTCCGCGACGAGGCCGCCTTCAAGGCGCATCAGGAGAGCGCGCATTTCAAGACCTATATCGCCGGCCAGGCCTTGCCGCTACTCGCCAAGCGCGAACGCGCGCAATACGCGTTGCTTTGAGCGGCGCGGTTAGAATCGCGGAAGTTCCGGAAAAGCCAGCTTGCCGCCGTGCACATGCACGCGGCCAAGCTCGGCGCAGCGATGCAGGGTCGGGAACACTTTGCCGGGATTGAGCAGGCCCAAGGGATCAAACGCGCATTTCAGCCGCTGCTGCTGGTTAAGATCGATCTCGCTGAACATCTCGCCCATCAAATCGCGCTTCTCGATGCCGACGCCGTGCTCGCCGGTCAAGACGCCGCCGAACTCGACGCAGGCCCTCAAGATGTCGGCGCCGAACGCTTCCGCGCGCTCCATCTCGCCTTCCTTGTTGGCATCGTAAAGGATCAAGGGATGCAGATTGCCGTCGCCGGCGTGAAACACGTTGGCGACGCGCAGGTCATATTTTGCCGACAGGTCGCGGATTCGCGCCAGGGCCTTCGGCAGCGCGCCGCGCGGAATGGTGCCGTCCATGCAGAGATAGTCGGGCGAAATCCGCCCCACGGCCGGAAACGCCGCCTTGCGGCCGGCCCAGAACAGGTTGCGCTCCGTTTCCGAATTGGAAATCTGGCAGGTCACGGAGCCACAGCCTTGCGCGATCGCCTCGACGCGGCCGATCAACTCGTCAACCTCGACGCTCGGGCCGTCGAGCTCGATGATCAACAACGCCTCGACATCGAGCGGATAGCCCGCATGCACGAAGGCCTCGGCGGCGTGGATCGCGGGCTTGTCCATCATCTCCATGCCGCCCGGGATGATGCCGGCGCCGATGATGCGGGCGACGCATTCGCCGGCCGCCTCGACTTGCGCAAAGCCGACCATCAGCGCGCGCGCCGTCTCCGGCTTCTGCAATATCCGTACGGTAACTTCCGTGATCACGCCGAGCAGCCCCTCTGAGCCGGTGATGATGCCCATCAGATCGTAGCCCGAATTTTCGGCCGCCTTGCCGCCGATGCGAAGAACCTCGCCGGTCATCAAAACGATTTCGCAGCCGAGCACATTGTTGGTGGTCATGCCGTATTTCAGGCAATGCACGCCGCCGGAATTTTCCGCGACATTGCCGCCGATCGAGCAGGCGATCTGCGACGACGGGTCGGGCGCGTAATAGAAACCGGCATCCGCCACCGCCTGGCTGATGGCGAGATTGGTGACGCCGGGCTCGGTCACCACCACGCGGTTGTCGAAATCGATCTCGCGGATGCGCTTGAATTTGCCAAGCCCCAGCAGCACGCCGTCCTTGAGCGGCAGCGCGCCGCCGGAGAGCGAGGTCCCGGAGCCACGCGGCACCACTTTGATGCCCTGCTCATGGCAGTATTTCAGGACCTTCGAGACCTGCTCGGTAGTGTCCGGCAACACCACGACCATCGGCGGCTGACGGTAAGCCGTCAGCCCATCGGATTCGTAGGGCAGCATTTCGGCCGCGCTGTCGATCACACCCTCGCCCGGCACGATCGCGCGCAACGCGGCCACGATCTCTTCGCGGCGGCTAAGGACCGCCTGATCGGATGCGGGCATCATGATGGTCATGTATTTCTCCCACCATCGGCTTCGCGTGCAGGCGCCGTCCCGCTCGCCGATTTGTGATGGCAAATCAAGCACGTCTGGACTGTTTTGGGTAGTTCACCAAAGAGTGAGCGACGGGGATGCCAACCATCACCAATGTAAATAGCGATATTGATGAAAACCCGGAAACCCGTTTCGCGACTTGTTCACGGCACGCGCAACCATGCAATAACGGCGGCGGCGCCGTCGTCCCCTCCCCTGAAACCCACCAAGAGCATCCTATGAAAAAACTCATTCTGAGCGCCCTGGTCGTCATTGCCTCCTCGGTCGCGGCCGCCACGGCCGCGCTGGCGCAGGACGCGGCCGCCGGCAAGACCTCGTTCAACAAATGCATGGCCTGCCACGCGATCGGCGAAGGCGCCAAGAACAAGGTTGGCCCGGAGCTCAACGGGCTCGACGGCCGCAAGTCCGGCACCGCGCCGGATTATTCCTATTCCGACGCCAACAAGAATTCCGGCATCACCTGGAACAAGGATCAATTCCTCGACTACATCAAGGACCCGAAGGCCAAGATTCCCGGCACCAAGATGGTATTCGCCGGTATCAAGAAGGAGAAAGAGGCCAACGACCTCTGGGCCTTCATCTCGCAGTACGACAAGGACGGCAAGACGAAGTAGGGCGTTACTTCGCAACCACGGCCGTGCTGCGTTGAGACTTGCCGACCATGGCCTCGATCTCCGCTATCACAAGATCGGGCGCGGCGTTCTGCACCATGTGACCGACGCCTGGCAGCACGATCAGTCTTGCGTTGGGCACGACGCCTGCGAACGGCCGCGCGTGGATATTGGTCGACACGGTCTTGTCGACATCGCCCGAGATCACGACGGTCGGGGCTGTGATCGCACCATAGCGCGGCGCCTGCTCCGCGACCGCCGCTTTCAGCGTCGCGAGATCGTAGGCATTGGCGAGAAATTCGCGCGGACGCAGCAGCAATGCGGTCGCGGTGTCCTCGACGTATCCGTCCGGCATGAGCTGCGGCAGGAATACGCCGCGTGCGCCGGGCTCGGTGAGGAAATAGCCGAGCGGGAGCGTGACCGTATAGGCCAGCAGCGGGCCGATCACCGGCGTTGTGACCGCCTTGTTGTACCAGCCAACGCCGCCGGGCCAGGGATGGGTGACCGGCGCCAGCATGACGAGGCCCGCGACGCGCTTGGGATAATCGAGCGCGATGCGCGCTCCGAGCGCGCCGGCCCAGGAATGCGCCACGAAGACCGCTTGGCCGACGCCGAGCTGCTCCAGCGCAGAATCGATCATCTTCCCCTGCACCGCCGGCGTCGAATCTTCCTGGCGCGCGCGCATGCTCCAGCCGTGCCCGGGCCGATCGATCAGGATCACGCGATGATGTTCGGCGAGCATCTCGCCGAGCGGTCGCCGCATCGCTTCGAGATTTGAGCTTGCACCGTGCAGCATCAAGATCGGCGGGCCGGCAGCGTCGCGCGGGCCGATATCAACGACGTGCAGTCGCGCGCCTTCGACCTCGATCATGCGGCCTGGCGCTGGATGAGCGCGCTGCAAGGCAAGCACGCCGGCTCGCGTGATGGCCGCCAGCACGGCCAGCGCCGCCACGACAAGGATTGAAAGCATCGAAATGATCCGGATGATTCTGGGCACGCGATAGGTACGATTTTGGCAGAGTCAGGGTTTCGCGCGCTTGCGGCGGAGTTTTCCACGCTATTCAGAGGTCTGTCATACAGATGTCGCCGGTCATTTTATAACCATGATCACCAGTTTTTTGAGCGAGAGTGCATGTGCCATCGAGGTGGCTGCAACCCGAACACGAATCCAACAGCGAAACGGGTCGAACACCGATGTCGATCCGACAAGGAATGGGAAGGGTTTTCGATGACTTTCAGACCAAATCAAGCCGCGATCGACGAAATCGTCGCCAGTTGCAATGGCGACCTGCACGGCGCGCTGCAAGCGCTGCTAATGGTCAACGAGCACCTGGAGGCGGAACTGGCCAAGCTTTATGCGGCGGCGGCCTACGGCGGCCTGGCCGAACGTGGCGACAGCATTCTGCACTAACCGCGCCCCTCATTGGCCGGGCTGGTCGCCCTTCGGGCGGGTGCGGGGCGGGCGCGAATGGTAAAGCGTTGGCGTCGGCAGGCTTGGTCCGGCCGATCAGATATCGCGACCCTCGACTTTTTCGCTGAGCGACTTGACCAACTCCGGCACCTTCTCCAGATGCGGATTGATCGCGAGCGCCCTGCGGAAAGCGTCGAGCGCGCGCTTGTCGTCACCGATATCCTGCATGATCATGCCGAGCCCCGCCAAAGCCCCGAAATGGCGCGGTTCGCGAATTAGCACCTGCTGAATGTCGGCAAGCGAGTGCGCGTAGTCGTTCTGCAGATAGTACAGCGTGGCGCGCCTATTCCATCCCTCGACATAATCCGGACGCAGCTTGATCACGGAGTCGAGCAGCTTTAGCGCCACATTGGTCTGCTGCGCCTCCATCGCGGCCTTGGCGCGCAGCATCAACAGCGCGGCGGTATCGCTCGGGGTCTGCATCCAGATCGCCCAAATCCGGGCCTCGACATGCTTGGCGCTGGCTTCATCCGGCGCGGCCTTCAGCGCACCGAACAGGAAATCCAACCCGCGCGTCCTGTCGGCTCCGACCTTCGGCAGCCTGCCCGGTGCCTCCGGCAGCTTCTTCTGCTTCGGCGGGATGATCTTGGGGTCGTCCTGGGCAAGTGCCGCGACGGGCCCGGCCAATATCGCGGCGATGAGGATCGCTCGTCCGAGGTTCGGCGTGCCGGGGAATCTGAAAGCCATCACGGAAGTCTAAACACGAAAATTCGCGCTGCAAAGCAGCGCGGGTGTCAAAGACCTGTGAAAAATATGATTTCAGGTCAGCCCTGCCGCGCCTTGAAGCGGCGCTGCACCTTGTTGATCACATAAACCCGGCCCTTGCGGCGGACCAGACGGTTGTTGCGGTGGCGGCCGCGCAGCGATTTCAGTGAGTTACGGACCTTCATGGGAGAATCCTGACAGTCTTGAAGGCCGCGTTCGACAGGCCCAAAAATGAAACAACGGGGTTTATCCCGCCCGCGGTCATGCCGCCCGGGACGGCCGGTTTCTAGGCCATCGAGGGTCCAAATGTCAATGTAAACGGACCTCTTGAGGGGCGATTCGACGGGCACAGCGGGGCTTCCGAGAACTGGAAACACTGGCGAATCAGTCGGGCGGGAACTCGACCATGGCCTCGCCGGTGGCGACCTTCTCGCCCGCCTGGTTGCACACCATGACGTCGATCAGGACCCAGCGCGAATTTGCGCTCGTCTGTTTCGATTTGACTACCCCGGTCGGCTGGATGGCGTCGCCGGGCTTGACCGGCTTGAGCCATCTTGTCTCGAGCCGGCGGTGAACGGCACCCGCGGGATAGGCCCAGTCGGTGATCATGCGCGAGATCAGCCCGAAATTATTCATGCCATGCATGATGATGCCGCCGAAATTGGTCTTGCCGAAATTGCCCTTCATGTAGTCGTCGTCGAGATGCAGCGGGTTGTAGTCGAGGGAAGCATCGCAAAACAGGCGGATCGATTCGCGGCTGACATCGAATTTAGGCCCGTCGATGACATCGCCGGCATTGAGGCGTTCGAACGTGGTCGTCATCACCCTCCCCCTTTTTGCGTGAACTTCACTCGAATTTTTAACCGGATTTCAGTTGGGCCGTATGGTCCAGCCGCGGCCGGAACAAATCACCTCGCCGCGCTGATTGAAGAAGACGTTGTCGTGCACCACCCACAACCGTTCGCGCTTGATGAATTTGTCGAGCGCCCGCGCGTGCAAGGTGATCACATCATTTGGCCGCGCCGGGATGTTGTAGCTCCAGGATTGCCCGGCGTTGACGGTGCCCGGCGAACGCATCCAGTCATCGGCTGGCGTGCAGGCAAACATCAGGAGGATGTGGATCGAAGGCGGCGCGATCAGCCCGCCATAGCGTGTGGTCCTCGCATAGGCTGCGTCGAAATAGATCGGATGGGTTTCACCGACCGATTTGCAGTAAAGCTCGATCGCCTCTTTCGTCAGTGTGTACGGGATGGTGTTGCGCGGCTCGCCGGGGACGATGTCGTCCCAGACTTTCCGCAAGTTGGCGTCTTTCCAGAAATCGGTCTCGAAGGCTCCCTGCGCCATCTAGTCCTCCTGCCGCCGCCGTTGTTTTGCCGCCTTGCGGGATTTGTTATATCCTATAATCAATTTGACAGGCCAAAAAATCAAGCTGGAAACGAACATGTCCAAGCTAAAGCTGCCCAATGTCGAAGATGTCGTGGCGATCGACATCCATACCCATGCGGAAGAGCCCTGCGGCCTGCACGGCGACGATGGCTACGACGATTTCCAGGCGCAAATGGCCGAATACTTCAAGTCGCCGCACAAGCATCCGCCGACGGTTGCGGAAACCGCGGCCTATTACCGCTCCAAGAAGATCGCCGCCGTGATCTTCCCGGTCGATGCCGAGCGCGAGACCGGCTTTCGCCGCTACAACAATTACGAGATGCTGGAAGTTGCATCGGAAAATCTCGACGTGCTGATCCCCTTCGTCAGCATCGATCCGCACAAGGGCAAGCTCGGGGTGCGCGAGGCGACGAAGCTGATCGAGGAATACGGTGTTCGCGGCTTCAAATTCCATCCGACCATGCAGGGTTTTTATCCGAACGACCGCATGGCTTATCCGCTGTATGAAGCCATCAACAACGGCGGCGCCATCGCGCTGTTCCATACCGGGCAGACCGGGGTCGGAAGCGGCATGCGAGGGGGCATGGGGATGCGCTTAAAATATTCCAACCCGATGTATGCGGACGACGTGGCGGCGGATTTTCCCGATCTGAAAATCATCCTCGCGCACCCGTCATTCCCCTGGCAGGAAGAGGCGCTGTCGGTCGCGACCCACAAGCCGAACGTCCATATCGACCTCTCCGGCTGGTCGCCGAAATATTTCCCGCCGATCCTCGTGCGCTACATCAACTCGATCCTGCAGGACAAGATGCTGTTCGGTTCGGACTGGCCGGTGATCACGCCAGACCGCTGGCTCGCCGATTTCGCCAAGCTCGAGATCCGCGACGAGATCAGGCCGAAAGTGCTGAAGGCCAACGCGCGGAAGATCTTAGGGATATGAAGATCTTGGGGATATGAAGATCTTGGGGATCTGAAGATCTTGGGGATATGAAGATCTTGGGCATCCGAAGTGGCGTGCAAGCGCGCCGGCGTGTAGCCTTGGGCGAGACGGTGGTTCCCCATGAAGCTCTCCGCAGTCGCGGTACTCGTCACGGCTCCGTGGATCGCAAGCGCGATCGAGTGCGCGGCGGCGGCCTCTGAACCGGCGGCTTTCGTCGTCGAACTCGAGAATCCGCTTGCCAGCAAGCAGCCGCTGCAGGGCTATTTGAGGCAGACTTATCACGCGGGGCCTTCGCCGGCGGTCGTGCTGCTGCATGGCTGCAACGGCAATTGGCGCCGGCTCGACGAACGCTGGGGCAAGCGGATCGCGTCCTGGGGTTATGTCACGCTCACGGTCGACAGTTTCGGTCCGCGCGGCATCGACAACACTTGCACCAGCGGCGCGCCGGTCGAGCTTGCCTTCGACGCCTACCGCGCGCTCAATTTTCTGGTCGAGCTGCCATCGGTCGATCCCGCGCGCGTCGCGGTATTGGGGTTTTCGCAAGGCGGCTGGCTGGCGCTGACCTCCGTCGAGCGCGGCATCGTCGAACAAATCTCGCGCAACAAGTTCCGTGCCGCGATCGCCTTCTATCCGCCCTGTCTCGGGTTCAAGGACAACATGACGGTGACGACGCTGATCCTGATCGGCGAACTCGACGATTGGACCTCGGCGATGGAATGCCGCAACATGGTCGACGGCCGGGACGATTGGGGCATATCGCGGCAGAAGGGCGAAGGCATTCCGATCAGGCTCGTGGTCTATCCCGGTGCCTATCATGGCTTCGATGTCCCCGCGCTTCAGACGCCAGTCCAATATTTCGGGCATCACCTCGAATTCAACCAGGCGGCAACCGATCGGTCGATCGACGCCTTGCGCGAATTCCTGTATGCGACGGTCGGTGGGGAAGAGCGGACGAAAGAAGAGACCAAGTGACCATCAAGGCCGTTGTGTTCGACGCTTATGGCACGCTCTACGACGTGCAGTCGGTCGCCGAAATCACCGAAGAGGCATTTCCGGGCTACGGCGAAATGATCACGCAGATCTGGCGCATCAAGCAGCTCGAGTATAGCTGGCTGCGCTCGCTGATGCAGCGCTATCGGGATTTCTCCGTGATCACGCGCGAGTCGCTCGCCTACACGCTGAGGATCCTGGGGCTACAATATGACGACGCCATATTCGAGCGCATCATGGAAAAATATCTGCATCTCGATCTATATCCGGATGCGCTTGCCGCGCTCGCGGCGCTCAAGGATCGCAAGCTCGCGATCCTCTCCAATGGCTCACCCGGCATGCTCAACGCGCTGGTGGCGAACAGCGGCCTTGATCGCATGCTCGACGCCACCATCAGTGTCGATGCCAAGAAGGTGTTCAAGCCGAGCCCCGATGCCTACCGTCTGATCGAGACGACGCTCGGCGTGAAACCAGCGGACGTGCTGTTCGTATCCTCGAACCCCTGGGACGCGTGCGGCGCCAAGGCGTTCGGCCTCAATGTCGCCTGGATCGAGCGGGTGACGCCAGAGGCAATGGCACTCGACTGCGTCGAAAGCGAGCTGGTCGCGCCGCTCACGATGTTCAAGGCGATCCGCACCCAGATGGATGAGCTCGGCGTCGAGCCCGATCATCGCATCCGCGCGCTATCGGAATTGCCGAGGATTGTTGCCATCCATGAGTCTTGAATGAGCCGTTTTGAATGAGCCTTCAGTCCGTCCGCGCGTTCTTCGCCGAAAACGCCCCCGATATCACCGTGATCGAATCGACGCAGAGCTCGGCGACGGTGGCGCTTGCCGCGCAAGCTTACGGCGTCGAACCGGCACGGATCGCCAAGACGCTGTCGCTTCGGATCGGTGAGCGCGTGGTGTTGATCGTCACCAGCGGCACCTCGCGGATGGACAACAAGAAGCTGAAGGCGCTGTTCAAGGGAAAGCCGAAGATGCTGGGCCTCGAAGAGGTCGCCGATATCACCGGCCACGAGGTCGGCGGCGTTTGCCCGTTCGGCCTGAAGACGCCGCTGCCGGTTTATTGCGATGTCTCACTCAACGCGTTCGACGTGGTGGTACCGGCGGCGGGCTCGACCCACAGCGCGGCGCGCATCGCGCCACAGCGCCTAGCCGAGCTGGTCAAGGCCGAATGGGTCGATGTGTGTCAGGACCGCAAGTAGTCGTGCGCCGGGGCTATTGGTCAGCGCCGGCTTTCGCCCGATCGCCGCGACCTCGAGGAGGAGCGGCCGGCGCGGGTTGCGCGGGTTGCTCGGGCACGCTGGCATTGGACTCGAACACGGCGCGGCAGGGACCAGAGAGTTGCGGGGTGTTTTGGCGCAGGCACGCCGTGATCCGGGTGGCGTCCGGTATCTGGTCGAAGCACAGCCGCCAGACGTCCGGCGTGCAAGCCATCTGCTGCTCGAAGGTTCCGCGATACTCTTCCGCAGCAGCCGCATTCTGAATGACCATGCCGCTGGTCGACAGCGCAAGGCAAAGGACAATCCGCTTTGTCTGCATTTCCCATCCTTCCGTCGCAATTTCGTTGGCGCCGGGTTCCCTGCACCATCCCCGAAAATGCCCAATGAATGAGGCGTAGGATGGTTCTGTGGGACAACAAAATGTGAAGGGCAGCTTCGCTCAACCCGCTTCACGAATTTCGCTTCTTGCCCTTGGCAAAATGCTTCACGAGAAAATCCGCCAGCACCTCGACGCGCGCCGGCCGCGGGCCGCCGGGCGGCGTCACCAGATGCACGGCACCTTCCGGCTGCTTCCAGTCTTTCAGGATCACCTCGACTTTGCCCGACGCGATGGCGTCGCCAACGATGAAGTCGGGCAAATCCGCGATGCCAAGGCCCGCGATGAGCGCCGGCATCAGCGCTTCGCCATTGTTGACGCGCAATTGACCCGCGGGACGCACGCTGGCCTGCTCGCCCGCCGCATTGGTGTAGTGCCAGGCGCTGGCGGTGGAGAGATAGGCGTAGCCGAAGCATTTATGCTGGGCGAGATGCATCGGGTGCGTCGGCCGGCCGTGGCGCTTCAAGTAAGATGGCGCCGCCACGGTGTAACGCGGCATCGCGCAGAGCCGCCGCGCAATCAGCGAGGAATCCGGCAGCCGCGCGATGCGAAGCCCTGCGTCAAAACCTTCGCCGATCAGATCCACCGTCGCATCGCTCAAATGCAGATCAATCGACACTTCCGGATAGGTTTTGAGGAATTCCGGCAGTAGCGGCGCCACCGCTTTCACGCCGAACGTCATCGGCACCGCAAGCCGCACCAGCCCGCGCGGCGTCACCGACTGCGCCAAGGCCTCGTTCTCCACGGCTTCGCCTTCGGCCAAAAGACGCGCGGCGCGCTCGGACAGTTTTTGCCCGGCATCGGTCAAGGCGAGCCGCCGCGAGGTGCGGTTGAACAGCCGCGCGCCCAGCCGCTGCTCCAGCCGGCTCACCGCCTTCGAGACTGTCGCCTTGGACAGCACGAGCTCCGTTGAGGCCGCCGCAAACGAGCGTAACTCCACGACCTTTGCGAAAATCGCCAGCGCCTCGAAATCCGGAAGTTTTGCCATGGAACGCTCCGCAATGAGCTCGTTTTGGAAACAATGAGTTTCAACAGTTTCTATTTCTATACCACGAGCGAAGGCATATCCAGATCCCGACGGAATTCAAATCCAAGGAAAAATCCCATGATCGAACTCAGACCTTTTGCAAAACTCACCAGCGCCGATCACGGCTGGCTGAAAGCAAGACATCACTTCTCTTTCGGCAGCCATTACGACCCCAAAAATATCGGCCATGGTAGCTTACGGGTTTGGAACGACGACGAGATCGCCCCGAACACCGGCTTTCCCGCCCATCCCCACGCCAACATGGAAATCATCACCTACGTCCGCGAAGGCGCAATCACGCATCAGGACAGCCTTGGCAACAAGGGCCGCACCGAAGCCGGCGACGTGCAGGTGATGAGCGCCGGCAGCGGCATCCGCCACTCCGAATACAATCTGGAGCCGACCAAGACCAAGATCTTCCAGATCTGGATCGAGCCGGTCACGCAAGGCGGCCAGCCGACCTGGGGCGCAAAGCCGTTCCCGAAATCGAATCGCTCCGGCAAGCTCGTCACTATTGCGAGCGGCTTCGACGACGACAAGGACGCGCTGCCGATCCGGGCCGACGCGCGGGTGCTCGCCACTACGCTGAAGGCCGGCGAGAGCGCGGAATATGCGCCGGAGAAAACGCGCAGCCTCTATCTGGTGCCTGCGGCGGGCAGCATCGAGGTCAACGGCGTGCGCGTCAACGCCCGCGACGGCGCGGCAATCCGCAATGAAACGAAACTCAACATCACCGCATTGGAAGACTCTGAACTCGTGCTGGTGGATGCGGCATAAGGCCGGGCATGACGAATTCGACCTTCAACCTCAACTACGGAGACTAAAATGACTAAGGTACTTGTCCTCTATTATTCCGCCTACGGTCACATCGAGGCGATGGCGAATGCCGTCGCCGAAGGTGCCCGCGAAGCCGGCGCCACCGTCGACATCAAGCGCGTGCCTGAGCTCGTGCCGGCCGAGGTCGCGAAAGCGTCACATTACAAGCTCGATCAGGCGGCACCGGTCGCGAAGATTGAAGAGCTCGCCAATTATGACGCCATCATCGTTGGCACCGGCACGCGCTTCGGCCGGATGTCATCGCAGATGGCGAATTTCCTCGACCAGGCTGGCGGCCTCTGGATGAAGGGCGCGCTGCATGGCAAGGTCGGCGGCGCCTTCACCTCGACCGCGACCCAGCATGGCGGCCAGGAAACCACGCTGTTCTCGATCATCACCAACCTGTTGCATTTCGGCATGACCATCATCGGCCTGAACTACGGTTTTTCCGGCCAGATGGAGCTCAATGACGTCACCGGCGGCTCGCCCTATGGCGCGACCACGATCACCGGCGGCGACGGCAGCCGCCAGCCGAGCGCGAACGAACTCGCCGGCGCGCGCTATCAAGGACGCGTGATCGC
>JBATYU010000906.1:0-1877 GCA_049674245.1 Bradyrhizobium sp.
GACGCAACTCTCCCCCGTTTTACCCTAACGCGACAGCGTTGCAGGCCAAGAATTCAGGAAAGGGCTCGACTTATGCCAAACATTGTCATTCTGGGAAGCGGGATGGGAGGATTCGGAGCGGCGTACCGGTCTCACGCTGAGGGTATTACGCCGGTGATGTACGACAAGAACGCCTATCACGGCGGTCACACGGCGTCTTTCCAGGACGGCGGTTTCATTTTCGATCAGGGCCCGCACATCTCCTTTACCAAGGACAACCGTATCCAAGATCTGTTTGCCGACAGCGTGGACCAGATGTACGAGACCATGCAGGTCGACCTAAACAATTACTGGCGCGGCTACCGGCCGCAGCACCCGGTGCAGCTGCACATGCATGGGTTGCCAGAGGACGTGATTGTGAAGGTCATCAGTGACTTTGTGGAAGAGCGCCAGGCTCCCGAGCGCCCTATCCGAAACTACGCCGACTGGCTGCTGGCGAGCTTTGGACGGACCTTCGCCGAACTCTTTCCGATGCAATACACGCGGAAATATCACCTGACCACGGCCGAAAACATGAGTACAGACTGGCTGGGGCCACGAATCTACCGGCCGAGCCTTGAAGAGGTGCTGCGCGGAGCGATCTCGCCTTCTGCGCCGAACGTCCATTACATTACCCATTTCCGCTATCCCAGAGAGGGCGGATTCATGTCGTATTTGAAGAAGTTCATTCCTCTGGGCAATCTAAAGCTAAATCACGAGCTGATAGCGATTGATCCGCGTTTGCGGCAGCTCCGTTTCTCTAACGGAGTGGTTGCCAATTATGATACACTGGTATCGTCCGTGCCCTTACCCGAACTGATCCGGATGATCCAGGGCGTGCCACAAGATGTGCGCGACGCAGCGCGGCGTCTGGCCTGCTCGACCTGCGTGCTGGTGAATGTCGGGGTCAATCGCGATGACCTCTCCAAGTCCCAGATGACCTACATTTACGACGAGGACCTTTGCTTCACCCGCCTGTGTTTCCCGCATATGTTTTCCGCCAACAATGCTCCTAAGGGTTTCGGCAGCATCCAGGCGGAAGTCTATTTCTCCGACAAGTACAAGCCTCTGACTGGCGCTCCTGAGGACTGGATTGAACCTGTCATTCGGGATTTGCGCCGCATGGGCCTGATTCGGGAAGAAGATCAGGTTGTGTTCCGCAATGCCCGATTGTTGCGATATGCCAATATCATTTTCGACCTCGACAGGGCCGACGCCCTCAAGACAGTCCACGGCTACCTCGATGATCTGGGGATCGCCTACTGCGGGCGCTACGGAGACTGGGGCTACATGTGGACGGACGAGAGCTTCAAGAGCGGAGAGCAGGCCGCGGAAAAGGCCTTGGCGGCCTTGGCGGCGTGCACGGCTTAGTGCATGGCGGATGTGAACCCGAGGTTTTGGCAAGGCAAGAGCGTCTTTCTCACCGGCCACACTGGCTTCAAGGGTTCGTGGATGGGAGCCTGGCTGACCCGGCTCGGAGCGCACGTGACCGGATTTTCGCTCGCGCCGGAGACAACGCCGAGCCACTTCGCGCTGCTGCCGAAGGAATACGAGAGCCTCGAGGGCGACATTCGCGATCTTGAAGCGTTGAGGAGCGCTCTGCGCCGGACAAATCCCGACGTCGTCCTCCACATGGCGGCGCAGTCGCTGGTGCGTGCGTCTTACGCCGACCCGGTCGGTACCTACGCCACCAACGTGATGGGAACGCTGCACGTGCTCGAGTCGATCCGGCAGGCGCCGTCGGCGCGCGCGGTTCTGATTGTGACGTCTGATAAGTGCTACGAGAACCGCGAGACGATGAACCCATACGTCGAAAGCGATCCAATCGGAGGCCACGATCCGTACAGTTCGTCGAAAGG
>JBATYU010000907.1:0-7645 GCA_049674245.1 Bradyrhizobium sp.
GTATCAGCCGAGGCGCGGCGCGGCAACCTTGCTTACTTCCCTTCTCCCCTTGTGGGAGAAGGTGGCGCCTCACGGAGTGAGGCGACGGATGAGGGGTTTGCATCCGCGGAGAGAACCACCCTCCCTCACTTCGTTCGGGCACCCTCTCCCACAAGGGGAGAGGGGAAGAAGAGCGCGCCGCGGTCCGCGGAAGCGGCGGAATAATTCCGCCGCCGGTCACAGCACCTTTCTGATCCAGTTGTGCGGGTCGGCCGCGCGACCGTACTGGATGTCGATCAGCTTCTTGCGCATCCCCATGGCGACGGGGCCGGCCGCGCCGCCGCTGACGAGAAAATCGCCGCTCGCGGAGCACACCTTGCCGATCGGCGAGATGACGGCCGCCGTGCCGCAGGCGAAGGCCTCTTTCAGCTTTCCGCTGGCGGCATCAGCGCGCCACTGGTCGATCGTGTAGGCCTCCTCGCGCACGCGCGTGCCGGAATCCTTCGCAAGCGCAATGATCGATTCGCGGGTGATGCCCGGCAGGATGGTGCCGAGCGGCGGCGTTGCGAGCGAACCGTCGTCGAACACGAAGAAGATGTTCATGCCGCCGAGTTCCTCGACGTAGCGGCGCTCGACCGCATCGAGGAAAACCACCTGATCGCAGCCGTGCTCGATCGCCTCGGCCTGCGCGCGCAGGGACGCTGCGTAATTGCCGCCGCATTTGACGGCGCCGGTGCCGCCGATCGCGGCGCGCGTGTAGTTCTCCGACACCCAGATCGACACGGGCGCAGGTCCACCCTTGAAATAGGAGCCGACCGGCGAGGCGATGACGGCGAAGATGTATTCCGCGGATGGTTTCACGCCGAGGAAGACCTCGCTCGCGATCATGAAGGGCCGCAGATAGAGACTGCCCTCGCCGCCCGGCATCCAGGCGCGGTCGATGCGCACGAGCTGCTCGACCGCGTCGATGAACACAGGCTCCGGCAGCGGCGCCATCGCCATGCGCTCAGCCGAATTCCAGAAGCGCCTCGCATTGGCGTCGGGGCGGAACAGGTTCACGCCGCCGTCGTCGCGCTTATAGGCCTTCAGGCCCTCGAAGATCTCCTGCGCGTAGTGCAGCACGGCCGTGGCCGGATCGAGCGGGAAATTCGCCCGCGATTCGACGCGCGCGCCATGCCAGCCCTTTGCCTGATTGTAGCGGACCACGGCGATGTGATCGGTGAAAATCCGGCCGAAGCCCGGGTCCACGAGCCTTGCCGCGCGCTCCTTCTCAGGCGTCGGACTAGTCGCAGGCTGGATTTCGAATTTCAGACACATTGCCTTGCTTCCGGCGGTCGGAACCGGCGCGATTTCCGGCGCCGACCTGTTTTTCCGGGCCTGCTCGAATGAGACTGCCATAAACCTTCTCCCGGATTGGCGCGGCATGCGCGCGGTTACTATGCTGGCGCTGGGCGCCGCACCAGCCTCTTTTGATTGGGGCCGGCCTCCCCGCCAACATGTCGCGTGAGGACATGCTTTTGCGGAATGCGGAAGTCCAGTATGTTGGCCGAAATGCCGCTCGACAATCGCACGGTAGACCAACTCGAACGCGTCGCCGTCTCGTCTGGCCTTCTCAAGCCGTTTTGAGCATCGCCGCCGATAGAAACGAGCTAATATTTCGTCGCGGATGGTTGTTTTGTAACATTGAAACCAAGATATGTCAATATGGCTGAAATAAATTTCTCGAGTCCAGCGCCGAGCCCTGATTCGCGGGGCGCCGAGGCGCGCGCGCCTGCGGCGCGCGAAGGTGATTTGCGCTGGGATATCATCGAATTGCTGTTCTTTGCCTACCGCGACTTCGTCGGCGACGCCGACCACGAGCTCGAAGCGTTCGGATTCGGCCGGGCGCATCACCGGGTGATGCATTTCGTCCACCGCTATCCCGGCCTCAAGGTGGCCGACCTTTTGGACGTCCTGCGCATTACAAAACAGTCGCTCGGCCGCGTGCTCAAGCAGTTGCTGGACGAGGGCTATATCGTGCAGAAGACTGGAAACAACGACCGGCGGCAGCGCCTGCTTTTTGCCACCGCCAAGGGCGAGGCGCTGGTCGGCAAGCTCGCCGGCCTGCAAACCACCAGGATCAACCGCGCGCTTGCCGCCATCGCGCCGGATGACGCCGAGACGGTCCGCCGCTTCCTATGCGCGATGATCGATCGCGACGATCCCGACAAGGTGCTGGAGACGATCTTGAAGACCGGCCCCGCAACCAAGAAGGAATGATCGTGCCCCAGGCTGCCATCGCGCGTACACCGCAGCAACCGGCCGACGACGCCCCGCATCTGCTGCTGGTCGACGATGACCGCCGCATTCGCGACCTGTTGTCGCGATTTCTCTCCGCCGAGGGTTACCGCGTCACCACCGCCATGAGCGCAACCGATGCCCGCGCCAAGCTGAACGGCCTGCACTTCGATCTTTTGATCCTCGACGTCATGATGCCCGGCGAGACCGGGTTCGATCTGGCGCGCTTCATCCGCACAACGTCCTCGGTGCCGATCGTGATGCTGACGGCGCGCCACGAAGCGGAAAGCCGCATCGAGGGCCTGCAGATCGGCGCCGACGATTACGTCGCAAAACCCTTCGAGCCGCGCGAGCTGGCGCTTCGGATCGGCAACATCCTGAAGCGCACCACGCCGCCGCCGGTGGCGACCCTGGAACAGGTCGCGTTCGGACCGTACGTGTTTCATCTCGAGCGCGGCGAATTGCGCAACGGCGAAGAGATCATCCATCTCACCGACCGCGAGCGCGAGATGCTGCGCATCCTGAGCGTCGCCCCCGGCGAGACCGTGCCGCGCGCCGCGCTGACCGGCAACGGCACCGTCAACGAGCGCGCGGTCGACGTGCAGATCAACCGCCTGAGGCGCAAGATCGAGCGCGATCCGGCCAATCCCTTGTTCCTGCAGGCGGTGCGCGGCATCGGCTATCGCCTGGTCGCGTCGCCTTGAGCCATTTTCAGTGAACCTTGTCAGATGAGCACGCTCGACACCGGCCTGACGCTGATCCGAACCGCAGCGGTGCGCGTTTCCGCCGTCAACGACTGGATGGGCAATGCGTTCAAGGGCTGGATGCCGGCCGGGCTCTATGCCCGCGCGCTCCTGATCATGATCGTGCCGATGGTGGTGCTGCAGTCGGTGGTGGCATTCGTATTCATGGAGCGGCACTGGAACACGGTGACGCGGCATTTGTCGGCGGCGGTGGTGGCCGACATCGCCGGGCTGATCGACGTCTACAAGACCTATCCGCAGGACAAGGACCGCACCCAGCTGCGGCGCATCGCCCAGCAGCGGCTTGGGCTCGTGGTCGACTTCCTCCCCGTCGGCGACATGCCGCCGCCCGGCCCAAAGCCGTTCTTCTCGCTGCTCGATCAGACCCTGTCGGTGCAGCTCGGCCGCCAGATCGGCCGGCCGTTCTGGATCGATACCGTCGGCCGCTCCAACCTCGTCGAAATCCGCATCCAGCTCGACGACGCCGTGATGCGCATCTTCGCCCAGCGCAGTGCTGCCTACGCCTCGAATTCGGAGATTTTCATCTTCTGGATGGTGGGAACCTCCTCGATCCTCTTGATCGTCTCGGTCTTGTTCCTGCGCAACCAGATCAAGCCGATCCTGCGGCTTGCGGATGCCGCCGAAAGTTTTGGCAAGGGCCGCGAGGCGCCGAACTTCCGCCCCCGCGGCGCGCGGGAAGTGCGCCGCGCAGCCCAAGCGTTTCTGCAGATGAAATCACGCATCGAGCGCTCGATCGAGCAGCGCACCGCGATGCTGGCCGGCGTCAGCCACGATTTGCGCACCATCCTCACCCGTTTCAAGCTGGAGCTGGAACTGATCGGCGACAGCCCCGAAGTCGACGGCATGCGCAAGGACGTCGACGAGATGTCGGGGATGCTGGAGGATTATCTCGCGTTCGCGCGCGGCGATTCCGGCGAACACGCCCAGCCGACCGACATGGCGATGGCGCTGGAGGAACTGCGCAGCGATGCCGAACGCAACGGCCATGCCGCCACCGTGTCGTTTCACGGGCTACCCGTGGTCACCGTCAAGCCGGCGTCGTTCAAGCGCTGCCTCGGCAACCTCGTGTCCAACGCGGCGCGGCACGCCAATACGATCTCGATCGCCGGCCACCGCGATCACCGCTATCTGACGGTGACGATCGACGACGACGGACCCGGCATTCCCGCCAGCATGCGCGAGGAAGTGTTCAAGCCGTTCCTCAGGCTGGATGGCGCCCGCAACCAGGACGAGGGCGGCACCGGCCTCGGACTTGCGATCGCCCGCGACATCGCGCGCTCGCATGGCGGCGACATCATGCTCGGCGACAGCTCGGCGGGGGGCTTGCGCGCAATCGTGCGGATACCGGTGTAATTTTAAGACGTAGATGGGTTTAGCCAACGGGTCGCGCGAATGCGCGCCCGATGATAAACTCCGCGATACTCATCACCTCATCGCGAGCCATTAATGGGTTTCGCTGCGCTCAACCCATCCTACGTTCCCTGCCGCTACTACTTCGGCAACAGGCCCTTCAGCTTTTCCGCGTCCTTGACGTTGAGCTTGAAGCCGCCGGGCATCACGATGTCGCCGGGCTTCTGATCCGCCTTGCAGGCACCCAGCCACTTCGCCTCGACCGTGGTCGTGGTGTCCAGCGGCTTGCCGGCGCGCTCCAGATGCGCCGAGGTCTTGACGGTATAGGCTGAGTTGAAATCACCCACGATCTCCGAATGCGACGTCATGGCCACGCCGGCGACGGTACAGACGGAATCGGCGATGTAACCGGTCGCCGTCTTCTGGATATCCTGCTTGGAGCAGACTTGCTTCGCCATCGGCGAGACCGTGTTGCTCATGTCCTTGTCGGTGGTCTCGTCGGTGCAATGCTGCATCGTCATGTCGGGCAGGCTTGATCCGGTTTTGACGACCTTCATTTCCCACAAACCCGCCTTGCGCACCGGCAGATCCTCGGCGCGGGCCTCGCGCGCGGGCAGGATGAGGCAACACCCCAGCACAAGCGAAAGATACCAAGAAGGAAGTTGCCGCATCATGTTGCGCGCTCCGTCTCGTCAGTTGCGTCAGGCGAATGAGCCGGTTCAGTAGAGCGTGCGCAGCGGCAGCTCATTGGCACCATACGGCACCCAGCGGCAGGCGAACGAGAGATAGCCGCCATAGTGCGGCTCGACGGCGAGGAATTTCACCACCTTGCCGTAGCGCGCGCAGTGATCGACCGCGAGCTGGCGGGCGTCCGCCGTGGTCGCCAGCTCATAGGCAATAATGCCGCCGGTATCGTTGCCTTTGAAGGAGGGCACCCAATCGGCCCGCGCCGGCGGCGACGCCAGCATCGCGCACACGGCAAAAAGACCCAAGGCCCCGATCGTTCGCATTCGCCTGCTCCCATTTTGACCGTCATCTTAGGGCTCATCTGGCGCCAAAAAAAGGCCGCCACAGCGCAAGTTGCGGACTTAACTCCAAGTGTTGCCGCGCTGCACTTGACCCGGTCGTCCCTTCCCGGCACGGTCGCACCGTGCCACCAGCCCACGGATCGCATATGCGCGACCTCGCTTCCGCCGTGAAAAGAGCAGCTTTTGCAGCCGCATTCGGCGTCGTGTCCGGCCTGTTGGCGTTCGGCCAGACCGCCAACGCCGCCAACCCGCTCGAACTGAATTTCGGGCTGTTCGGCCCAAGCTATGACGGCCGGGTCGCCCCATGCGAATCGGCGATGGGGATGATCACCACCCGATTCTGGGAGAAGGAAAGCACCTTCTGGAATTCGGCGCTCAAGATCACCGGCTATAGCGACATTCACGAGATCGCATTCCGGCCCTGGCAGTCCGACAACATCCCGCGCCGTTACTGCGCCGGAAACGTCATGTTGAGCGACGGCAAGATGCGCAGCCTGTACTTCTCGATCATCGAGGACGGCGGCTTCGCCGGCTTCGGCCAGGGCGTCGAGTGGTGCGTGAGCGGGCTTGATCGCAACTGGGCCTACAATCCGGGCTGCAGGGCCGCCCGCCCCTAAGGCCCCATCACTGGCCGGCTCGATCGCCATTTTCGCGGCGTATCTCATTTTGTTCTTGAAATGTTCTAGCTGCCTGCTAGGCTTCGAGGCGGTCCCTTCGAGGGTCTTTCGAGGGTCTAGTGAGAGGGCGGTGTCATGTTTCATTCCCGGTTCGATCCGATTTCGAGGTTCTTGATTTCCTTCAGCCTGCTCGTTTTGGCAGGGCTCGGCGCCAGCGGACCGGCGTCGGCCCAGGATCGCCGGCAAAATGCCCCGGGCGAGTTCGACTTCTATGTGCTGTCGCTGTCCTGGTCGCCCTCGTTCTGCGAAGAGGCGGCCGAGCGCGGCAATAGCGGGCGCTCGCAGGCCCAATGCGGCGGCCGGCCGTTTTCCTTCGTGGTCCACGGCCTGTGGCCGCAATACGAGCAGGGCTTTCCCGAATATTGCCAGCGGCCGTCACCGCGGCTCGAGCGCAACATCATGACCTCGATGCTCGATCTGATGCCGGCGCCGGGGCTGATCTTCAACGAATGGGACAAGCACGGCACCTGCTCGGGCCTTTCCGAGCGGGCCTATTTCGAGACCATCCGCAAAGCGCGCGCCGCGGTGAAAATCCCCGAGGATTTTCTGCAATTGCAGGACGCCAAGACGGTTGCGCCCTCGGACGTCGAGGATGCCTTCGTCAAGGCCAATCCCGGCCTCTCCAACACCGCGATCTCGGTGACCTGCAACCGGACGCGGCTTTCCGAAGTGCGAATCTGCATGAGCAAGGACCTCCAGTTCCGCGCCTGCGAGGAGCTCGATCGCCGCGCCTGCCGGCGTGACCAGGTGACGATGCCGCCGATCCGGGGCGGGTGAGCGCGACCTCGGCGCCCCGGATGCTGCGCAATACGCCGCGCTTGCGGCGTGGTGCGCTGCTGATCCGGGGCCCAATTACTTGCAGCTCATGGATCCCGGCTCTGCGGAGCAGCGCGAAAAGAGCGCTGCACCGCGTCCGGGACACGTAACTCAACGCCTCTTTGCCCGATAGGCTGTCGTAGCGTAGTGCTGGGCGCATGAACTACCGTCACGCCTTTCATGCCGGCGGCTTTGCCGACGTCATCAAGCACATCGTGCTGGTGCGCATCCTCGTCTATCTGCAAGACAAGCCGGCGGCCTTCCGCGTGATCGACACCCATGCCGGCGCCGGCCGCTACGATCTCGAGAGCGAACAAGCCCGCCGCGGCGGCGCGTGGCTGACCGGCATCGCGCGGATCATGCAGTCGCGATTTTCGGAAACCACATTGCCGTTGCTAAAGCCCTATCTCGACATCGTCAGAGCCTTCAATCGGCCGGGCGAGCTTGAGGCCTCTCCCGGTTCGCCGCTGATCGCGCGGGCGCTGTTGCGGCCGCAGGACCGGCTGTCCGCATGCGAGGTCGAACCGAAAGCGCGCAAGCACCTGATCGATGCCCTGCGCCGCGACACCCAGGCACGGGTCGTCGACCTCGACGGCTGGGTGGCATTGCCCGCCTTCGTGCCGCCGAAAGAGCGCCGCGGCCTGATCCTGATCGATCCGCCCTACGAGCAAAAGGAAGAGTTCGAGCGCGTGGCCGCAGGTTTCGCGGAGGCCTTCGCGAAATGGCCGACCGGCATCTATTTGCTGTGGTATCC
>JBATYU010000908.1:0-9491 GCA_049674245.1 Bradyrhizobium sp.
GCGCCGGCCGCTGTTGCCGCTCCGGCGGCGCCGGTCAGACGGCTTGATCCCGACGAACTCGCCACCCTGATGACGCGGGCCAAGGGCCTGCTGGCGGCGGGCGACATTCCACCGGCGCGGCTGCTGCTCGAACGTGCCGCCGACGCGCAAGAGCCAACCGCGGCATTGATGCTGGCACAAACCTACGATCCGGCCGTGCTTGGAACGCAGGATGCCCGCAACATCATTCCCGATCTCGAGGTGGCGCGCACCTGGTACCAGCGGGCCGTCCAGCTCGGCTCGGCCGAGGCGCAGCGGCGGCTCAGTCAAATGCAATAGCTTTCAATTGAGGACCAGCAAAATGCGACGTTTAATCGGATTGGCACTCGTTGCCAGTATGATGGCTTGTGGCTTCGCGGCGCGGGCCGCTGAAGATGGCGAATTCGACCCGGCAAAAGTCAGCGAAAGCCTCAAGGCGATCTTCCAGTTCGGATCGGCGGACACAAAGAAGGCGTTGAACTCCAACACGGTGACGCTGATCTCCGGCACCATCGGCGGCACCTATGTCCAGTTCGGAGCGGATCTCGCTTCCGTGCTCGACGACGGAAACAAGTTGCGCGTACTTCCGATCGTCGGGCGCGGTTCTGTGCAGAGCGTCGCCGACATCCTGTTCCTGCAAGGCGTCGATCTGGGAATCGTGCGTTCCGACACGCTCGACTATCTCGAGAAGAAGGGCTTTGCAAAGGACATCAAGAAGCAATTCACCTATGTGACCAAGCTCTACAATGAAGAGTTGCATGTCATCGCTTCGAAATCGATCCGCAATCTAAAGGAGCTCGACGGCAAGACCGTCAGCGTCGACCTTCCCAATGGCGGCACTTTCGTGACGTCGCTGACCGTGTTCGAGCGGCTCGGCATCAGGCCGAACGTCGTCTATATCGAGCAACGAATCGCGCTGGAAAAGATGAGGGCCGGCCAACTCGATGCCGTGATCGTTTGTGGCGGCAAGCCGTACAAGTCCGTGAGCTCGTTCAAGGACGATCGATTCCATCTGGTCACGGTCGACTACGACAAGCCGCTGCAGAGCGACTACTTGCCGGCAACGCTGAGCTCGAAGGACTATCCGAACTTGATCGCCGAGGGTGAGAAGGTCGACACCATCGCGGTTCCGGCCGTGCTTGCCGCCTATAATTGGGCGCCCAACACCGAACGCTACCGCAAGCTTGCGAATTTCGTCGACGCCTTCTTCACTAAATTCCCGACCTTCCAGCATCCGCCCTTCCATCCGAAGTGGAAGGAAGTCTCGCTGTCGGCCCCGCTTGCGGGGTGGAACCGCCTGCCTGCCGCCCAACAGTGGCTGGACAGGAATAATCTCCAGCCGGTGGCGGCGCGCGACAGGTTCGATTCGTTCCTGCAACAGAATCCGGCGGCCGCGGCAAGAGTCCAGTCGGATACCGACAAGGAAGCGCTGTTCAGACAGTTCCAGGCCTGGGAAGCGGAGCGAAATACGCGAGCCCAGGCGGCTCAGGCGGCACAGCAGCCTCGCCCCGAGCGCCAATAATTCGGCGCAACCGAGCTACTCGATCGGTGCAAAGATCTCCTGATCGGCACCGACGCCTTTGAGCGAAAAGGTGCCGACGGATTGCGCCGCAACTCCGCCCGCCCTGACGAACTCGGACGACAGCAACAGCTGCCGTCCGAGTTCGCGGCACAGCCGCGCAAATCGCACATGACCGGATGGGTTTCGTCTCGCGCGGCGGCTGTCAACACGATTGGGCCTTAGCCCTCGCGG
The DNA here is from genome assembly GCA_049674245.1 of Bradyrhizobium sp. Classification (GTDB taxonomy): domain Bacteria; phylum Pseudomonadota; class Alphaproteobacteria; order Rhizobiales; family Xanthobacteraceae; genus Bradyrhizobium. The sequence goes on from JBATYU010000908.1 coordinate 1,772, forward strand.
TCGATGCCGCGCTTCAACGCGGCACGGGCGGCATCGCGATGCTCCGGCGTGATATGGCTCGCGACCAGCCGGATCGCGGTCGCCAGCACCGCAGCATCGTCGGTGAAGCCGAGCACCGGCAGCATGTCCGGGATGAAATCGAACGGCAGGATGAAATAGGCGATGGCCCCGAGCAACGCCGCCTGCACGTGGCGCGGCGTCTCCTTGTCGAACGCGCAGTAATAGGCAGCGAGCAGATCCTCGGCGAACGGGATCCGGGCCAGCACCCGCTTCAGCTTGATCCAGAAGCGCCGGCGCACGCTTTCGCGGTCTTCGGCAAGCCGGTCGGCCGGCTCAAAGCCTACGGTGTGTTCGGATGCCATCGCTTAAGGCTCCCTGGAAACCGACACGACGGATGGTCGCGCTGCATGCCCAACAGCTGGGGATTTGGCAAGGCCACTGCAAGGCATGAAGGCCGCTGCAAGGTATCAGGCGACGCCGAGCTGTCTTGCGATCGCGTTCATCGCTTTCGCAAGCTCGATATCCTTTGCGGTGACCCCGCCGGCGTCATGGGTGGCCAGCACCACTTCCACCGTCTTGTAAACGTTGCGCCATTCCGGGTGATGGTCGTTCTTTTCCGCGACCAGGGCGGCGCGGGACATGAAGCCGAAGGCTTCGTTGAAATCCTTGAAGGTAAAGGTCCGCCCGATCGCCTCGCGGCCCGGCGTTTCCGCCCAGCCAGGCAGCCCCTGCAAGGCCGATTTCCGCATCTCCGCCGACAGCCGTTCCGCCATAACCGCCTCCGTTTTCTGGGCGTCCTACCCTAGCATTTTGGGGCATTCGAGGTCCAAGGCCTGCCGTAGCCAGCCTCCGGTAACCATGACGCAGATGTAACCCCGCTTGGCAGCGGAATTTGCTACAATGCAGCAATAACCGAATTGGCAAGATGAAATTGAGCATCAAACGATTGTTTGCCAGGTCGATGACCGGGGATTTTGAGCTTCTCGATCCGCCAGTGTCGCCGTCGCCACGTTCGGCGGCGCGCCGGACGATGCTCATCACCCTGGCAGGACTGCTCGCCATCGTCGGCGCGCTCGCCGGCGCCTATTATTTCGCGACGCGGCCGGTGACCCTGCGGATCGCGGTCGGGCCCGCCAACAGCGACGACGTCAAGCTCGTGCAGGCGTTGACCCAGGCCTTCACCCAGACCCACGGTCACGTCCGGTTGCGCCCGGTGCAGACCGACGGTGCAACCGCCAGCGCCAAGGAACTCGCCGACGGCAAGGTCGATCTCGCCATCATCAGAGGCGATCTCGACGTGCCGAAGAATGCCCAGGCCGTGGCGACGCTGCGCAAGAACGTCGCGGTATTGTGGGTGCCTCCACCAGCAAGGGGCAAAGCCAAGAAGACCGGCCCGAAGATCAAGAAGATTTCGCAGCTCGCAGGCCGCCGTGTCGGCGTCGTCGGCCGCACCCAGGCCAATGTCAATCTGCTCAAGGTGATCCTGCAGCAATATGGCGTCGATCCGGGCAAGGTCGAGATCGTCCAGTTCCCCGCGCAGGAAGCCGTGGAAGCCATCCGCAATCAGAAGGCGGACGCATATCTGGCGGCCGGACCCGTCAACAGCAAGATCACCGCCGATGCGATCGCGGCATCGACCAAGGATGGCGGCACGGCGACGTTCCTCGCCATCGATTCGAACGAGGCGATCGCGCAAAACCATCCCGTCTACGAAGCCGCCGAGATTCCGGCCGGCGCGTTCGGCGGCTCGCCCGACCGGCCCGATGATGAGGTGAAGACGATCAGCTTCGCCCACCACATCGTGGCGCGCAAAGGCCATTCGGAGGCGACCATCGCCGCCTTCACCCGGCAATTATTCGCGGTCCGCCAGCAGTTGATCACGGAGTTCCCGCTGGCTGCGAAGATCGAAACGCCCGATACCGACAAGGACGCCGCCATCCCTGTGCATCCCGGCGCCGCCGCCTTTGTCGACGGCGAGGAAAAAACCTTCCTTGACCGCTATAGCGATTACATCTGGTGGGGGCTGATGGCGCTGTCAGCGATGGGTTCGCTCGGCGCCTGGTTCGCCGGCTATCTGAAAAAGGACGAGCGCAACAACAATACCTCGCTGCGCGAACGGCTCTTGGAAATGATCCCGGCGGCGCGGCGCTGCGATTCCACCGAAGAGCTCGACCAGATGCAGGCCGAGGCGGACGATATCCTGCGCAATACGCTGCTCTGTTTCGACCGTGGCGCGATCGAGGAAGGCGCGCTCGCCGCCTTCAATATCGCGCTCGAGCAACTCCATCACGCGGTCGCCGACCGCAAGGCGCTGTTGCTCAGCATTCCGCAAAATCTGCAACGGGCCGGCGCACAATTCCGCGCCACCGGAACGCTGTGAATACCAGCTCGCTGTAATCGGGCCGTCATACAATCTTCCTAGGTCTGTCGGAGCTTTTCAGCGCATCACGACGCCCGACCCAGGAGGCTTGCATGCCGATCCAAATCAGGAATTTCCGCAGCCTGACCCGCCGGCGCTTTCTTTCCACCGCGGCCGCGACCGGTGTCGCCGCGATTGCGATGCCCTATCTCAGTCGCGCCGCCGACCGGCCAATCATCACCCATGGTGTGCAGTCCGGCGACGCCGGCGCCGATGGCGGCGTGGTGTGGGCGCGCGCCGACCGGCCGTCGCAAATGATGGTCGAGGTTGCGACCACGGAATCCTTCAACAACGCGCGGGTTTTGCCGCCGATCGCGGCGCTGCCCGAAAGCGACTTCACCGCCAAGATGCTGCTGGAAAATCTGCCCTCGGGCCAGGATATTTTCTACCGCGTCAAATTCCGCGACCTGTCGCATCCCGACATTTCAAGCGAGCCGGTGGTCGGCCGCTTCCGCACCGCGCCCGGCGACCGCCGCGATGTCAGCTTCGTTTGGGGCGGCGATGTCGCCGGACAAGGCTGGGGCATCAATCCCGACGACGGCGGCATGCTCACCTACGCCGCCATGAAGAAGCACAAGCCGGATTTCCTGATTCATTCCGGCGACACCATCTATGCCGACGGCGTGATTGCGGCCGAAGTCAAACTGCCCGACGGAAAAATCTGGAAGAACGTCACGATCCCTGAAAAGGCAAAAGTCGCCGAGACGCTCGACGAATTCCGCGCGGCGCACAAATACAATTTCCTCGACGACAATGTGCGTGCCTTCAACGCCGAGGTGCCGATCTTCGTGCAGTGGGACGACCACGAGGTCATGAACAACTGGTCGGCCTCAAAGGAGATTCCGGCCGCCTACAAGGTCCGCGATATCTCGCTGCTTGCCGCGCGGGCCGCGCGCGCGTTCCACGAAATGTATCCGATGCGCGAGAGCCTCAATGAGCCGGGCCGGGTCTATCGCAGCTTAAGCTACGGCCCGCATCTCGACGTGTTCATGCTGGACGAGCGCAGCTATCGCGGCCCCAACGGCCCGAACCAGCAGACCACCTACGGCCCAGACGCCTACTTCATCGGGCCGGATCAGCTGTTGTGGTTAAAGCGTGCGCTTTTGAATTCGCGCGCGACCTGGAAGGTGATCGCCTCCGACATGCCGCTCAGCCTGATCGTCTATGACGATGCCGCCAACAAGAAGGGCTCGGAGGCGTTTGCGCAAGGCGACGGCCCGCCGCGCGGCCGTGAACTAGAGATCGCCGATATCCTGCGCTTCATCAAGACCTCGGGGGTTACCAATACCGTGTGGCTCACCGCCGACGTGCACTACGCCGCCGCGCATTACTACAATCCCGACAAGGCCCAGTTCCAGGAGTTCGATCCGTTCTGGGAATTCGTCTCCGGCCCCCTGCACGCCGGCACGTTCGGACCGAACGAGCTCGACAATACTTTCGGACCAGAGGTGAAGTTCATCAAGGCGCCGAGCCTCGACAAGCAGAACCTGCCGCCGGCGGCCGGCATGCAGTTCTTCGGCCACGTCAAGATCGATGGCGCATCCGGGCAGATGACGGTGACCTTGCGCGATCGCGCCGACACAGCGCTGTGGTCGACGACGCTTGATCCCAAGCTCGGATAGATTTCTTTCTCTTCTTCCTCTCCCCGCTTGCGGGGAGAGGAATGAATGCGAGCTAACTCGCGTACCGCTTTAACCGGGCTCACGCTTGTGAGGATTGTCCGCCAGGCCCCGCAAGGCCGTTTGCAGCGCCGCGGACGAACAGGGTTTTGGCAGCCGCGGCTTGTCCGAGAACGCCGCGGGTATGCTGGCGTCGGCGCCATAGCCAGTGACGAAGATGTAGGGAATCTTCAACGCGTCGAGCCGCTCGGCGATCGCAAAGCTCTTTTCGCGGATCAGGCTGACGTCGAGCAACGCAAAATCGGGCGCCCGTTCGGAAATCATGTCCAGCGCTCGCACGACACTGCTTGCCGTGCGAACCGCCGTTACCCCGAAACCGAGGATCGTGTCCTCGAAGTCGAGCGCAATGATCGGATCGTCCTCGACAATCAGAATGTCACGGGGCAAGGCGGGGCCGTCGGGAGAACCGGGTTCCATGATCTGATCACAATTGGGATGGGTGTTCGAGACGACCGGCGCCGACGCCTGGGCAGCACATCGGCGGGTTCCCCGGAACGAAACCATCACATTGCCGTTCTCCCGTCTGTGCACTTGTGGACATAAGTTCCCGCCGCGGCCAGCTATCTTCGCATCGGGACAGGAGACATGGCAAATGGATGCGCGGTGCGAAACGGCTGCTGAGAGCGGTACGCGGCCCAACAACAACCTGCTGCGGCGGCTCAATGCCGCCGACTTCGCCCTGATGGCGCCGCATCTCGCGCAGCAAGAAGCCGATGCCAACACGGTGCTCTACAATCCAGGCGACAATGTCGAGATCGTTCACTTTCCCTGCGGGCCGTCGCTTGCCTCCTATCTCGTTGCCAACGAGGACGGCCGCGACGTCGAAACCATCCTGGTCGGCCGCGAGGGCGCCGTCGGCGGCATCGTCAGCCAGGGATTCTTGCCGGCCTATACCCGCATCATGGTCAAGTTCGGCGGACCGTTCGTCCGGCTCGCGATCGGCCGACTGGACGCGGCGAAGGCGAAGTCGAAGACGCTGTGCAACGTATTCGCGCGTTACGCCGATTGCATGTTGGCACAGATCTTCCAGTCGACCGCCTGCAATGCGATCCATTCGATCGAGCAGCGCACCGCGAAATGGATCATCTCGGCGATGGAGCGGACCGACGGCGACAACGCCGTGCCGTTGACGCACGAACAACTCGCGACCCTGCTCGGGGTCGGCCGCAGCTATACGAGCCGGGTGATCCAGACCTTCAAGGCCGAAGGCATTCTGGAAACCAGGCGCGGCTCGATCCTGGTGCGCAACGCCGACGCCCTGAAGGTCAGGGCCTGTCTCTGTAACGAATCCGTCAAAAATCATTTTGAGGAGGTGTTGCGCGGGGTCTATCCGACGGAAGAGGCGGCAAGCTCCTGAGAGAGCTGCTTTGCCGGCTAAATTCAACGAACCAAATGCGAAACAAGCCATTGTTTTTTGACGTTTTCTGAATATATTGCGCCGCAACGCGTAAGGTGTGCCCGGTCCTGTTGGCCGGGCTTCCTATTTAGGCGCCATGCGGGCCCGGCGAAATTCGATTTTTTGAGCGCGGCCCGGAAACAGGATCCCGGTTTTCCGGCGAGACGCGCCAAACCTTTGCACGACCAGAAGAAGAGCCATGAACCTTCGCAACGTCGCCATCATCGCCCACGTCGACCACGGCAAGACCACGCTGGTCGACCGCCTGCTGCAGCAGTCCGGCACCTATCGCGAGAATCAGCGCGTGGTCGAACGGGCCATGGATTCCAACGATCTGGAGCGTGAGCGCGGCATCACCATTCTGGCGAAAGCGGCCTCGGTGCAGTGGAAGGACACCCGCATCAACATCGTCGACACCCCCGGCCACGCCGATTTCGGCGGCGAGGTCGAGCGCATCCTCAACATGGTGGATGGCGCGCTGGTCTTGGTCGACGCCGCCGAAGGCCCGTTGCCGCAAACCAAATTCGTGGTGTCGAAGGCGCTGAAGGTCGGCCTGAAGCCGATCGTCGTCATCAACAAGGTCGATCGGTCCGATGCGCGGCCGACGGAAGTGATCAACGAAGTGTTCGACCTGTTCGCAGCACTGGATGCCAGCGAGGAGCAGCTCGATTTTCCGATTCTCTATGGGTCGGCCAAGCAGGGCTGGATGGCGGAAAGCCCGGAGGGTCCGAAAGACAAAGGCATGCAGCCGTTGTTCGACCTGATCCTGCGGCATGTTTCGCCGCCGACCGTCGAAGACGGGCCGTTCCGCATGATCGGCACGATTTTAGAAGCCAACCCCTATTTGGGCCGTATCATCACCGGCCGCATCACCTCCGGCTCGATCAAGCCCAACCAGGCCGTAAAAGTGCTGGGCGGCGACGGCAAGCTGATCGAGAACGGACGAATTACAAAGATCATTGCCTTCCGCGGCATCGAGCGCGCGCCGCTGGAAGAGGCCGAGGCCGGCGACATCGTCGCCATTGCCGGCCTCACCAAGGGCACGGTGGCCGACACCTTCTGCGACCCTTCCGTCGATACGCCGCTCAAGGCGCAGCCGATCGATCCGCCGACGGTGTCGATGTCGTTCATCGTCAACAACTCGCCGCTCGCCGGTACCGAAGGCGACAAGGTGACGAGCCGCATGATCCGCGACCGCCTGCTGCGCGAGGCCGAGGGCAATGTCGCGCTGCGCGTCACCGAAGCCTCCGACAAGGATGCAATGGAAGTGTCCGGCCGCGGCGAGTTGCAGCTCGCGATCTTGATCGAAACCATGCGCCGTGAAGGCTTTGAGCTCTCGGTGTCACGGCCGCGTGTGGTGCTCAAGAAGGACGAAGCCACCGGTCAATGGCAGGAGCCGATCGAGGAGGTCGTGATCGACGTCGACGAGGAGCATTCCGGCGTCGTCGTGCAGAAGATGAGCGAGCGCAGGGCCGAGATGATCGAGATGCGCCCCTCCGGCGGCCACCGGCTGCGGCTGGTGTTTTACGCGCCGACGCGAGGCCTGATCGGCTATCAGGGCGAATTGCTCACCGATACCCGCGGCACCGCGATCATGAATCGCCTGTTCCACGGTTACGCGCCCTACAAAGGCGACATCCAGGGCCGCCGCAACGGCGTCCTGATCTCCAACGACCAGGGCGAGGCGGTGGCGTACGCGATGTTCAAGCTGGAGGACCGCGGCCCGATGATGATCGAGCCCGGCTGGAAGGTCTACAAGGGCATGATCGTCGGCGAGCATACCCGCGACAACGACCTCGAGATCAACGTGCTCAAGGGCAAGCAGCTCACCAACATCCGCACCACCTCGAAGGACGAGGCGGTGCGGCTGACGCCGCCGATCAAGATGACGCTGGAAAAGGCGCTCGCCTATATCGAAGACGACGAGCTCGTCGAGGTCACGCCGAAATCGATTCGCCTGCGCAAAAAGTTCCTCGACGCCAATGACCGCAAGCGCGCGGAAAAGGCCAAGGAAGCGGTGGCGTAAGCCAAGTGGACGAATAGCGAATAGGGAGTGGCGAATAGATGAAGGCGTCTTACCTATTCGCTATTCGCTACTCACTAGTCGCTCGTTAACCATGTCCCTCCCTTCCGAAGTCGATATCGCCATCATCGGCGCGGGCGCCGCGGGCCTCGGCGCCGCGCACGCGCTGAAGGACTCCCCTCTCGCGGTGATCGTGCTGGAGG
>JBATYU010000909.1:0-18880 GCA_049674245.1 Bradyrhizobium sp.
ACATGAGAAAACTGACACTGACACTACTCGCCGGCGCCGGTGCCCTCATAGCCTCGAACGTATATGCCGCTGACGAGATTCAACTCAGAGACAGCTCGCCCCTGCTGCACCAGGCCCGGGTAGTCTGTACGGGCGACGGCCAATGCTGGCTTACACGGGACGGTGGTCGCGTGATCACTGGCGACAGGTACTATGCTCCCCCGCGATACTATGACAACGATCGCGGCTACTATCGCAGGCCCGGCGATAGCGTTTATGGACCGGGGTTCAGCTTCAGCTTCGGTCCAGACTATTAACCCGCGCGTCCTAGCGGGCGCGAGGGCCCTTCAGCGGACTGGCCGGAGAGACCCAATCACAATCAATGCCCGCGGGGCGGTTCCATTCTCCATTCCGCCCAGTGGGCAGTTGTGGATCGGACGCATGCTTGCCGGCTCACCGTTCCGAAAAACCTAGGTTACGAGCCGCCAGCGTCGCTTTGGTTTAGGTGACCGGCGAAAGATTCCGACACCTGGCACGCATGCCCATTCAGCTCGCCAAACGGGAGGTGAATGCGAACGCGGTGGCCGCCTGAAAATCATATGCTGCGCCCGTGTCAGACTGGAAAAATCCGCTCTCGACATCTCGATGCAACAATCGCGATCAGAACAAACCGTTCCAGTCCGGCCGCTTCGGCGTTGGCTGGGCGAGCTTGCTTTCGGGCGGTTGGCTTGTGCTATCCGGCGACGGCTCTCCCGGGACTCTTCGGTCTGGCCGCCGGGCGGCCTGACGCGAAAGCAGCGCCGCCCACCGTCGTTCGGTGCGCTCCAGGAGGTCGCGGGGTAAGTTAGGCTCATCCATTTGTCTTCTCCATAGAAGAAGGCTGTTGGCCGTGTAACGGCACCAAACGCCGCTGGTTCCAACCCAAAGGCGTGAAACCAGACGCAGGTGCACAAGCGGCGATATGCAAATCGACCCGATTCCTGATAGCACTGCGCAGCCATGAATCAGGATATGGACCAGGATTCTTCGCAAAGCGCGCCCGCCATCCGGGCTGCCGCATTTTCCGTGCATGTCTTCACGGCGCTCGGCGCGGGTGTCGCCCTGATCGCCATGCTCGAGGCCGTGCGCGAGCATTGGGCCGCCATGTTTGCCTGGCTCGGGGTGGCGCTCATCATTGATGCGCTCGATGGCCCGATCGCGCGTCGGCTCGATGTCGTGCGCGTGCAGCCGAACTGGTCGGGCGAGGTGCTCGATCTCGTGGTCGACTTCATCACCTACGTCTTCGTGCCGGCCTATGCGATCACCGCGAGCGGCCTCTTGCTGCCGCTGGCGGCTCCGCTGCTCGGGATAGGGATCGTGGTCACCAGCGCGCTCTATTTCGCCGATCGCCGCATGAAGACCGACGACAATCATTTTCGCGGCTTTCCGGCGCTGTGGAATGCGGCGGCGTTCTATCTGTTCCTGCTGCATTGGCCGCCGGCAGCCTCGACGCTCGCCGTCGCCGCCTTGATCGTGCTGACGTTCATTCCTTTCCACGTGCTGCATCCGGTTCGCGTGGCGCGGCTGCGCGTGCTCACGCTGACGCTGATCGCCGTCTGGGCCGTGCTGGTGATTTACGCGCTGGCGAGCGATTTCCACGTCGGCTTGCCCATCACCGTCGCGCTGTGCGCGATCGCCCTCTATATCGTGGGCAGCGATGCCGTGATCCGGCTGGCCAAGTCCCTTCAATGATTGATCTGTTGACCAGCGCGGAGGCGTGGGCGGCGCTGTTGACCCTGACGGCGCTGGAAATCGTGCTCGGCATCGACAACGTCATTTTCCTCTCGGTCATTGTCTCGCGCATCCCGGAAGCACAGGCCAGGCGCGCCCGGCAGATCGGGCTTGCGCTGGCGCTATTGTTCCGCATCCTGCTGCTCAGCCTCTTGGTATGGCTGATCGGTCTGACACAGGCCGTGCTGACCCTAAAGGGCATGGCCTTCTCGTGGCGCGACATCATCCTGATCAGCGGCGGGCTGTTTTTGATCGCGAAGGCGACCCACGAAATTCACGGCGAGGTGGAGGCGAGCGAGGAAGCGGGCGATCGCGCATCAGGACGGAGCGCCTTCTTCTGGGTGATCGTGCAGATCATCATCATCGACATGGTATTCTCGCTCGACTCCATCATCACCGCGATCGGCATGGCGCAGGATCTAGCGATCATGATCACGGCCGTCGTGATCGCCTGCCTCGTCATGTATGTGTCGTCGGGCCCGGTTGCGAAATTCGTCGTGGAGCATCCGACCACAAAAATGCTGGCGCTGGCGTTTCTGGTGCTGATCGGCGTGGCGCTGGTCGCCGACGGATTCCAGTTTCACATTCCGCGCGGCTACATCTACTTCGCGATCGTGTTCTCGGCGGCGGTCGAGTTCTTCAACGTGCTCGCCAAACGCAATCGCAAACGGGTCCCGAGCTAGGTTTGCGCCGCCAGCGAGTTGACAAGCCGGCCTCAAATCGCTTTCGCTTGGTCTCAGCGGGAATCCGGAGGGAGACGCCGATATGACCAAGGCCGTGCGCGTGCACAAGGTGGGAGGTCCGGAAGCCCTGGTTTATGAAGCCGTGGACCTTTCGGCGCCGGGACCGGGCGAGATTCGCATCCGCCAGCACGCCGTGGGGTTGAATTTCATCGACGTCTATTACCGCACCGGCCTGTACAAGGCGCCGGGGCTGCCGTTCATCGCCGGCAACGAAGCGTCCGGCGAGGTCTTAGCCGTCGGGCCCGGCGTGACCAATTTCCACCCCGGCGACCGCGTCGCCTATTATCACAATCTCGGCGCCTATGCCTCCGAGCGCAACATCCCCTGGGAGAAGCTCGTCAAATTGCCCGATCACATCACCTACGAGCAGGGCGCCGTGCTGATGCTGAAGGGGATGACGGTCTGGTATCTGCTGCACAAGACCTTCAGGGTCGAGCCGCATCACCGGGTGCTGGTGCATGCCGCAGCTGGCGGCATCGGCCTGCTCGCCTGCCAATGGGCGAGGGCGCTCGGCGCGCATGTGATCGGCACGGTCGGCTCGAAAGCCAAGGCCGAGCTGGCGCTCGCCAATGGCTGCGATCACGTCATCCTCTACAATGAGGAGGATTTTGTCGCGCGCGTCAAGCAGATCAGCCGCAACGAGCTCTGCGATGTGGTCTATGACGGCGTCGGCAAGTCGACGTTTCCGGGCTCGCTGTCCTGCCTCAGGCCGCGCGGCATGTTCGTCTCTTTCGGCAACGCCTCGGGCCCGGTGCCGCCGTTTGCGATCGCCGAACTCAACAACCACGGATCGCTGTTTGCGACCCGGCCAAAACTCAACGACTATATCGGCAAGCGCTCCGAATTGCTGGAGGGCGCCGACACGTTGTTTGCCGCCGTCATCAACGGCAAGCTGCACGTGCCGATCAACCACGCCTATGCGCTGAAGGACGCGGCGAAAGCCCATATCGACCTGGAAAGCCGCAACACCACCGGTGCGTCGATCCTCAAGCCGTAGAGGTTACCGCAATACCGTCGCCTCCTCGTCATTGCGAGCGAAGCGAAGCAATCCATACTTGTCTTGTTGCTCTATGGATTGCTTCGCCCCGCTCGCAATGACGTCTCTAAAACCTACGCCACCTGCCGCGCGGCGCCCGCCTTGGTCAAGATCGCGTCAAGGCAATCGATCATCAGAAGGATCTCCTCCCGTGTGACGTTGAGCGCCGGCATGAAGCGAAGCGCATCCGGCTGCGGCGAGTTGAGCAGCACGCCGGCCTCGTGTGCCTGGGTGACAATCGAGGCGCCGATCGGCAATTTCAGATCGAGCGCCAGCAACAATCCGCGGCCCCTGACGTCGCCGAGGCCATGCCGCGCGGACAGCTTTTGCACCTCACTCTCCAGAAACAGGCCGGCATCAACGGCCGCTTTCAGGAATTCGCGTTGGTTGACCTGTTCGAGCACCGCAAGCCCCACCGCACACATCAGGGGATTGCCGTTGAAGGTGCCGCCCTGGTCGCCATGTTCGAAACAGGAGGCTTTTTCCGTTGCAAGGAGTGCTGCGAGCGGTACGCCGCCGCCGATGCCTTTTCCGAGCGTCATGATGTCGGGCTCGATTTCGGCGTGCTCGTAATGGAACAGCTTTCCGGTGCGGCCCATGCCGGTTTGGATCTCGTCGAAGATCAGAAGCAGGCCGTGTGCCTCCGTGAGCGCCCGCAATTCCTTCAAGAACTGATCGGTCGCGGGCCAGACGCCGGCTTCGCCCTGGATCGGCTCCAGCATCACGGCAATCGTCTTCTCCGAGATCAGCTGCTTGACGGAGGCGAGATCGTTGAGCTTTGCCTTTGGAAAGCCCGGCACCTTCGGTTCGAACAGCGGCTCGAACGCCTTCTTGCCCGACGCCGACATGGTCGCGAGCGTGCGGCCGTGAAAACTGCCCTCGAAGGCGATGATTTCGTACGCGCCGCCTTTATGCAGCGCGCCGTATTTGCGCGCGAGTTTTATGGCGCCTTCGTTGGCTTCTCCGCCGGAATTGGCGAAAAACACCCGGTCGAAGCAACTATTGTCGACCAGCGCTTTCGCCAGCTTCAGGCTGACCGCGTTGTAGTAAGCGGGGCTTGGCGTCAGCAGCAGCTTTGCCTGCGCGGCGAGAGCGTCGGCCACGGCCGGCGGCGAATGGCCGAGGCAATTCACCGCCCAGCCCTGGATGAAATCGAGATAGCGTTTGCCGGTATCGTCCCACAGCCATGAACCTTCGCCTTTGACGAAAACGGCGGGCGGGCGCGCGGTGATCTCCATCAGCGCGTCGAACGGATGGGCGGCGTTGGTCATGTCGTGCTCCTTGAGGCGTTGGGTTGATAAGGACGGCCAAAACGCAGGAAGGCCACACTTTTTCGGGTGCGGCCTCCTCGAAAACGTTGCTGATCTCAGGTGTTCAGCGGTGTCGTCGGACATGGCGCAACCCATCATCGTCGCGGGTGCGACGACGGAAAGTGGCGCGGCGGTTGGTCCGGTTCAGGATCATGGCGCACGCCCATACAGCCGAACGGCCGGCGTTGTCAAGCAGATCAAAGCAGGACGGTGTCCTAATTTGACGTTGGCTCATACCATACCGTCACAACGATACAGGGATGCGTCGCGTCATTCGGCTTCTCAGCCACCGCGGTGACCACTGTTTCCATTTTGATGATGCTCGCCGAAACGAGACCCTGCAGCCAGGCATTGATCTGTTGTTCGATCACGCTCGCCCTCGCGTCCATAAAGATTTTGACCTTCAGCGGTTTCGGCATTTTTGCTGCTCGCTCGCTCTGACAGGACTCTGGCAAAGCCTGTCGGTTACAAGTCTCAATCGAATTGGGACCGCTAAAACCCCGCGACGCTGCCGTGCAGATCGTACGCGTCTGCGCGCTCGACCTTCGCGGTGACGATCTCGCCGACCTTCAGCGGACGGCGGCTTGACAGAAAGACCGCGCCGTCGATCTCGGGCGCGTCCGCTTTCGAGCGGCCTTTGGCCACGCTCAGGCCGACTTCGTCGATGATCACCTGCTGCCGGCTGCCGACCTTGCGCTTCAGCCTTCGTGCGGAAATCTTCTGCTGCCGCGCCATCAGCGCGTTCCAGCGTTCCTGCTTGACGTCATCAGGCACCGCGCCGGATAGCGCATTCGACGCCGCGCCCTTAACCGGCTCATATTTGAAGCAGCCGACGCGATCGATCTCGGCTTCCCCGAGCCAGTCGAGCAGATAGGCGAAATCGGAATCGGTCTCGCCGGGAAAGCCGACGATGAAGGTCGAACGCAGCGTGAGATCAGGGCACTGCTCGCGCCACGCTTTGATCCGCGCCAGCGTCTTGTCCTGCGCCGCCGGGCGCTTCATCATTTTAAGGATTTCCGGGCTCGCATGCTGAAAGGGGATATCGAGGTAAGGCAAAACCTTGCCCTCGGTCATCAAGCCGATGACGTCATCGACATGCGGGTAGGGGTAGACATATTGCAGCCGCACCCAGGCGCCGAGTTCGCCAAGCTCGCGCGCCAGATCAAAAAACCTGGCGCGGACCGCGCGATCCTTCCACGGACTTTCAGCATATTTCAAATCGACGCCGTAGGCTGAGGTGTCCTGCGAGATCACCAGCAGTTCCTTCACCCCGGCGCTGACAAGCTTCTCCGCCTCGCGCAGCACGTCACTAGCCTGCCGCGACACCAGATCGCCGCGCAGTTTTGGGATGATGCAGAAGCTGCAACGGTTGTTGCAGCCTTCGGAAATCTTCAAATACGCATAGTGCCGCGGCGTCAGCTTGATCCCCTGCGGCGGCACCAGATCGAGATGCGGATCATGAGCGGGCGGCAGCGCGCGATGCACGGCGTCGAGCACGCTCTCATATTGCTGCGGCCCCGTGATCGACAATACGCCCGGATAGGCCTGCTCGATCTGTTCGGGTTCCGCGCCCATGCAGCCGGTGACGATGACCTTGCCGTTTTCCGCCATGGCTTGCCCGATGGCGGAAAGCGATTCCGCTTTGGCGCTGTCGAGGAAGCCGCAGGTGTTGACGATGACGAGGTCGGCGCCGTCGTGCTTGCGCGCCAGCTCATAGCCTTCCGCGCGAAGCCGCGTGATGATGCGCTCGGAATCCACCAGCGCCTTGGGGCACCCGAGCGAAACAAAGCTGACTTTGGGCGCGGCGGCCTGCTGCATATTTTTCATCTGCCTGATTAATCCGCACGAGCTAGTCCCAATTGTTCATAATTACAAGGCTTTGAGCTAGCCCGTGACGTGCTATGGATGCGGTTGCGGGGTTGTGAGTGATCGATGGGCGCCGAACCGTCACCTAGAATCGTGATAGTCGACGAAAGCCCGATCCGCGCTGCCATCCTCGAGGAGGGGTTGCGCGAGGCGGGCTATACCGGCGTCGTCCACATCAGTGAGATGCAGAGCCTGCTGACGCGGATCTACGCGCTCGATCCCGACATCATCCTGATCGACCTGGAAAACCCCAGCCGCGACGTGCTGGAGCAGATGTTCCAGGTCAGCCGGGCGGTGCGGCGGCCGATCGCGATGTTCGTCGACCAGAGCGACGCGGCGTCGATCCAGGCTTCCGTCGACGCCGGCGTCTCCGCCTACATCGTCGATGGATTGAAGAAGGAGCGCATCAAGCCGATCCTCGACCTCTGCGTTTCCCGCTTCAACGCCTTTGCGAAACTGCAGGACGAACTCGATCGCACCAAATCCGCGCTTGAGGACCGCAAGGTGATCGATCGCGCCAAGGGCATTTTGATGAAATTGAAGGGCCTCACCGAAGATGAAGCCTATGTGCTGTTGCGCTCCACCGCCATGCGCGAGAAAAAGAAGATCAGCGAGATCGCGCAGTCGATCATCACCGCGTCGGAGATGCTGAAATGAGCGCGCCGATCTGCATAGGCTTTATTCCGCTGGTCGATGCTTCCGCGCTCATTATGGCCGTCGACAAGGGATTTACCGCGGCCGAAGGGCTCGATGTGACATTGGTGCGGGAAGTCTCCTGGTCCAACGTTCGCGACAAGCTCAACATCGGCCTGTTCGATGCCGCGCATCTGTTGGCGCCGGTTGCCATCGCCTCAAGCCTGGGGCTCGGCCATGTCAAGGTGCCGATCGTTGCGCCCTTCAATCTCGGCATCAATGGCAATGCCATCACGGTGTCGCCGGCGTTGCATTCGGCGATCGCGGCAGAGCTTGAAGGCGACCGTTACGATCCGATGGCAACGGCGCTTGCGCTTTCGCGCGTCGTTGCAAAACGGCGAAAGAGCGGTGCCGAGCCGCTCACCTTCGGCATGACCTTTCCGTTCTCGACGCATAATTACCAGTTGCGGTTCTGGATGGCTGCTGGTGGCGTCGATCCGGATGAGGACGTGCGCCTGGTGGTGCTGCCGCCGCCCTACATGGTCGACAGCCTCGCCAACGGACAGGTCGATGCGTTCTGCGTCGGCGCGCCCTGGAACTCGATTGCGGTCGATCGCGGCGTCGGCCACATCCTGCATTTCGTCTCCGACATCCTGGTGCGCGCGGCGGAGAAGGTGCTCGCGATCCGGCAGAGCTGGTCGGAGAAAAACCCCGAGATCGTAGCTAGCCTGGTCCGTGCTGCGTTTCGCGCCGCTGAATTCATCGAACAGCCCGAGAACCGCACCGAGGTGGCGCGAATGCTGGCGCACCCGGACCGGATCGGGGTCGATGCGGAAGTCATCTTGCGCACGCTCGACGGCCGCCTCAAGATTTCACCTGACGGGACGATCCGCGAGAGCGGCCGCTATCTGCTGGTCGCAAGGGAAGGGGCCTCGCGGCCCGATCCCGTTCAGGCCGCCTGGCTCTATGCGCAGATGGTCCGCTGGGGCCAGACCTTGGTCAGTCCGGAGGCGCTCAAGACGGCAACGGCGGTGTTTCGGCCGGATCTCTACGACGCGGCGCTTGGCATGGGCGGAGTTGCGGAGCGTGGCGCGTCCGCTTCGATCGGCGCCTTCGCAGGCCCCGCGTTCAACCCGGACGATGTCGCGGGATATCTGGCTTCATTTGCGGTGTGGCGACGCCCGCGTTAGATCAGCCAGACCGCGCCTGTCCAAATATTAGGCATCCTGATTCGAAGCTTATTCTTTGCGCTTTTGCCTTTCCAAAAGGCATGAACGCGTATCCACTTGATGCATCGCAATATCTATATCTTATTGTTTATAAATGATTTTATAAGGATTGCTGCACTGGCACATAATTTGAATAGAGGATTGCGGGCCAGCCGCCGGCGATGACCGCTGGCCATCGTCCAAGATGGATTTCCGCAGCAACGAGGCTGATCGGATCGCTCGCAATGCCGGGCGACCGCACGTTCCTTTTTCCCTCGTTGTGACCACGCGCGCGTGGCAGCTGGAGCCTCAAGATGGATTACGCCAAACCCTCGGACGTCGTAGCCTCAATGGTCGATGCCGGCATGAAAAAGCTCGCGCTCGGACCGCGAGACCTTTTGATCCGCGGCGCGCTTTCCGGCGCGCTGCTCGGCGCCGCAACCGTGCTCGCCTTCACCGGCGCGGTGACCACGGGCCAGCCGATCGTCGGCGCGCTCATCTTTCCCGTCAGCCTCGTCATGATCGTGCTGCTCGGCCTCGAGCTCGTCACCGGAAGTTTCGCCTTGGTGCCGCTGGCGCGCTTCGAAGGCAAGGCAAGCTGGAGCGAGGTCTTCGCCAACTGGTCGTGGGTGTTTGTCGCGAACCTGCTCGGCAGCATCGCGTTCGGCGCGCTGCTTGCGATCTCGCTGACCAACATGGGCAAGGCCGATGTCGCCGGCGTCGCGGCGCGTATCGTTGCCGTCGCCGAGGCCAAGACCGTTGGCAACGCCGCGCTCGGCACCGCCGGGATGGTCAGCGTCTTCGTCAAGGGCATTCTCTGCAACTGGCTGGTGTGTCTCGGCGTCGTCATGGCGATGACGTCAACCTCGACGATCGGAAAGATCGCGGCAACCTGGCTGCCGATCTTCACTTTCTTCGCGCTCGGCTTCGAGCACACCGTCGTCAACATGTTTATCATCCCGACCGGCATGATGCTCGGCGCCAAGGTCAGCGTTTATGACTGGTGGGTGTGGAATCAGATTCCGGTCACGCTCGGCAATCTGGTCGGTGGCTTCGTCTTCACGGGGCTTGCGCTCTACACGACCTTCAAGCCGGCAGAGCAGCCTGCCCCGGCGCCGTCGGTCGCCATGCAAGCGGCCGCGGAATAGTCGTTGCCATCATGAAACTCGAAGCACCAACCGCCACCGATTTCAGCGACGAGCAGAAGCGCTATCTGGAAGGTTTTATGTCAGGCCTCCAGGTTGCCCGCGTCGGGCGCAATCTCGGCGGTGCAGGCGCGGCGGCCGACAAGGCAAACGCCGAGCCGACCGGACCCGATGCCGCGCATGTCAAGGCGCAGGACAAGGTCACTGCGTCGGGCAGGAAGCTGGCCGACCAGGAAAAATTCAAGCGCGAGCAGCATCCGTTCGATGCCTATGAACGCTTGAAGGACCAGGCGAGACACAACGCGCCGCCGTCGCCGGCGGACAATTTCCGCTGGCGTTATTACGGGCTGTTTTATGTGGCGCCGGCGCAGGACTCCTTCATGTGCCGCTTGCGGATGCCGAACAGCATCTTGAAGCATTGGCAATTCTCGGCCCTTGCCGATCTCGCCGAAAGTTATGGCGGCGGCTACACCCACGTCACGACCCGCGCCAATATCCAGATCAGGGAGATCCCGCCCAAGCACAGCATCGCCCTGATCGAGGGCATCCAGGACCTCGGGCTGTGCTCGCGCGGCGCCGGCGCGGACAATATCCGCAACGTCACGGGGACGCCGACCGCGGGCATCGATCCTCAGGAACTGATCGACACCAGGCCCTATACCCGCGAGTGGCACTATCACATCCTCAACGACCGCTCGCTCTACGGTTTGCCGCGCAAGTTCAACGTCGCCTTCGACGGCGCCGGCAAGATCGCCGTGCTCGAGGATACCAACGACATCGCCTTTTCCGCGGTCGAGGTGAGGGACGGCTTTGGCGTCGAGCCCGGCATCTGGTTCCGCTTGGGCGTCGGCGGCATCACCGGGCATAAGGATTTTGCCAAGGAGACCAGCATCATCGTCAAGCCGGAAGAGGCGACCATGGTGGCGGATGCGATCGTGCGGGTGTTCATCGACACCGGCGATCGTACCAACCGGCTGAAAGCGCGCCTCAAATACGTGCTCGACGGCATGGGCGTCGACAAGTTCATGACAGCGGTCGAGGACAAGCTCGGCCGCAAGCTTACGCGCGCGCCGGCGGACGCGATCGCGCCGCGCCCGGCCTTCGACCGCATGGCGCATATCGGCGTCCACCAGCAGAAGCAGCAAGGGCTGAACTGGATCGGCGTCGTGCTGCCGCTCGGCAAGCTCACGGGCGATCAGATGCGCGGGCTTGCCAAGATCGCGCAAGACCTCGGCGACGCCGAGATCCGGCTGACGGTCTGGCAGAATCTTCTCATCTCCGGCGTGCGCGACGAGAACGTGGCGCTGGCAAGTGCCGCGATCGACAAGCTTGGCCTGGCGGTCAAGGCCTCGCAGATCCGCGCCGGGCTGATCGCCTGCACTGGCAATACCGGTTGCAAATTCGCGGCATCCGACACCAAGCGCCACGCCGCCGAGATCGGCGACTGGTGCGAAGCGCGCCTCAACATTGACACGCCGCTCAACATCCATCTCACCGGCTGCCATCATTCCTGCGCGCAGCACTACATCAGCGACATCGGCTTGCTCGCGGCGAAAGTGCCGGGTGCAACCGAGGACGATGCGGTGGAGGGCTATCACCTCTATGCCGGCGGCGGGTTTGGACCCGATGCCGATATCGGGCAGGAGGTCTATCGCGACGTCAAGGCGGAAGACACGCCGAAGACGGTGGAGCGTCTGCTCAAGGCGTATCTGACCCATCGTGGATCTGCCAATGAGACTTTCCTCACCTTCGCTCGCCGCCACGACGGCGAGACCTTGCGCAAACTGGCCGAAGCGGAGGCATGACTGTGAATCAAATGACTACCCCGCCGCGGATCGAGATCATTCCGGCCAATGCGCCATTCTCCGAAACCCAGCGTCTGTGGCTGAACGGTTTTTTGGTCGGAATGCTCGGGCTCGACGGCACGACGCCGCTGTCACCGGAGCAGACCAGCGCGATGCTGGACCCGGCCGCCGGCGGCGATGATGGCGAAGCGCCGTGGCACGATCAGACCATGCCGATTGCGGACCGCATGAAGCTTGCGGAGGGCCGTCCCTTGCGGCGGCGGATGATGGCGGCGATGGCGCAGCAGGATTGCGGCCAGTGCGGCTATAATTGCAACGATTATTCCGACGCGATCGCCAGCAAGAGCGAGGCGCGGCTCAATCTCTGCGTCCCCGGCGGCAAGGAAACCGCGCGGATGCTGAAGTCGCTGCATGAAGAACTGGATAAGACGCCGGCTGCCGCGCCATCCACAGCCGTTGCGGTATCTACTACGATTGCGGAACCCGGCCGTTCCCGCGACAACCCGATAGCGGCAACCTTCGTGTCGCGCCGCCTGCTCAACAAGCAAGGCTCGGAGAAAGAGACCTGGCACATCGATTTCGATCTTTCTGGCTGCGGCCTCGATTATGTCGTCGGCGACAGTTTTGGCATTTTTGCCAAGAACCATCTCGGCCTGGTCGATCAGATCATTGCCTTGCTCGGCGCCTCCCATACCACGGAGGTGAGGGGCAAGACGTTGCGCGATGTGCTGACCGAGGATGTTTCGCTGTCGCCCGCGCCGGACTCGCTGTTCGAGCTGTTCTCGTACCTCACCGGCGGCGCGCAGCGCGAGAAGGCGCGCGCTCTGGCGCAAGGCGAGGACCCCGATGGCGACGCGGCCGCGCTCGACGTCATGGCGGTGCTGCAGAAATTCGCCAATGTACACCCGCACCCCGAAGCGTTCGTCGAAGCGCTGGAGCCACTGCAGCCGCGGCTTTACTCGATTTCCTCGTCGCACAATGCAACCCCCGGAAAACTATCGTTGACCGTCGATTGCGTCCGCTACGTCGTGGGAAAACGCAAGCGCCTTGGGCTTGCCTCGACCTTCCTCGCCGAACGCATAAACCCCGGCGACGAAGTGAAGGTCTATGTGCAGAAGGCCCATGGCTTTGCGCTCCCGCCGGACCCGAAGACGCCGATCATCATGATCGGGCCGGGCACCGGGATCGCGCCGTTCCGCGCCTTCCTGCTCGACCGCAAGGCGACCGGCGCGCAGGGAAAGAACTGGCTGTTTTTCGGTCATCAGCGCAGCGATTGCGATTTCTTCTATTCCGACGAACTCAACGCCATGAAGACATCCGGCCTCTTGACGCGGTTGTCGCTGGCGTGGTCGCGCGACGGCATCAAGAAATTCTACGCGCAGGACCGCATGCGTGAAGTCGGCCGGGAATTGTGGACGTGGCTCGCCGAGGGCGCCAACATCTACATCTGCGGCGACGCCAAGCGGATGGCGAAGGATGTCGAACGCACGCTGGTCGATATCGTCGCCCAGTTCGGGGCGCGTTCCACCGATGAGGCCGTGAGCTTCGTCGGGGAACTCAAGAAGAAGGGGCGATTCCAGCAGGACGTCTATTGAGTGCGTCCAATCTGTTTCAAATGCAGTCGAATAAAATTCTCGCTCGAATCCGACGCGGAGAATTTTTGACTGAGAACGGAATCCAATGAAGGATTCCTATCGCTATTTCCGACGCCGCCTTGCATGCCGCCGTGAACGGTATTTGATGGCAAACGATGGGGCGTTGGAGAACCACCATGCGCGAATTGTCGGCGGAAGCCCGGATACACCTTTACGCGCGCGCCTTGTCCCGGCGAACCGATGCTGGAATTCATACGGCCGCGCTCTACGGCGCGCTGGCGATCATAGCCGGCGTGGTGTTCGGCACGCTTTCGGTGCATCCGTTCTGAGCTGCTATGCTGCCCGCTTGAACGGCGCCACCGCGATCCCGCTCTCCTTCAATGCCTGACGCACGCCGCGCGCGATATCGACCGCACCTAGCGTGTCGCCGTGAATGCAGACGGTGTCGGTGCGCATCTTGATCACCTTGCCGGTGACCGAGACCACGGCGCTATCCTGCACCATCCGCACCACGCGCTGCGCGATCTCTTTTGCGTCGTGAAGAACCGCACCGGGCTTCTTGCGCGAGACCAGCGAGCCGTCGTCCTCATAGGCGCGATCGGCAAATACTTCGTGCACCATCGGCAGGTTGGCGCGTTCGCCGGCCTGCACCAGCTTTGAATTGGCGAGCACGACGAAAATCAGATTGGGATCGACGGCCTTGATGGCATTTGCAATTGCGCGCGCGGTCGGGTCGTCCTCGCAAGCGACATTGGAGAGCGCGCCATGCGCCTTGACGTGAGTGACCTTGTGACCGGCCGCGGTCGCGATCGCCTGCAGCGCGCCGATCTGGTAGACGACGAGGTTTTCGATCTCGGAAGCCTTCATGCCGGGAAATGGCCGGCGGCCAAAGCCGTGCAGGTCGCGGTAACCGGGATGGGCGCCGATGCTCACCCCGCGCGCCTTCGCAAGCTCGACCGTCCTGCGCATGATATCGGCATCGCCGGCATGATAGCCGCAAGCGATATTGACCGAGGTCGCAAGCTCGATCATGGCGGCATCGTTGCCCATTTCCCATGGACCAAAACTTTCGCCGAGATCGCAGTTGAGATCGATAGTTGTCATGATGGTTATCCGCTTGAGCTGAGTGGACCTCTTAAGTTATTGCTAAAAGTTATTGCCACGTCCCGGCGTCGACCGCGCTGACGGCATGGCCGGCGACATTAGCATGCTGCAGCGCCTCGATGTTGAGATCAAAGTTTTCGATTCCGCGCAGGCGGTCGGGCAGGGTGTGCAACAGGGCCGCGAACTTTCGCGCTTCCGCCTGCGCTTCCGCCATGCTGACCGCCTTGAACCGGAAGCCAGTTCCGGGCGGGATCTGCGCGAAACGGCCGAAGTCGGCCGAAATCACGGTGGCGATCTTGGGGTATCCGCCGCTGGTGCCGCGGTCCGGCATCAGCACGATCGGCGCGCCGTTGCCGGGCACCTGGATGCTGCCGTTCACGGTGCCGTCGGAGACGATGTTGTGGCCGTGCAAGTGCCTGATGACGGGGCCTTCCAGACGGTATCCCATGCGATCGCTGGTTGCCGAAATCTTCCATTCGCTGCCAAGGAAGAGCTTTTTGGCATCGTCAGAAAATTCATCGTCTTGCGGGCCGAGCACGACGCGGATCGGTCCCTTCTCGGCAGCGGGAAGCTCGATCCGCTGTTCGGGGGTGCTGCTTGCGGCCGCCGTCTGCAATTCGTCGCCGGCCTGCAACGGACGGGGATAGGGGCTGCCAAGGCCTGCGCGCGCATTCACCGCCAGGCTTCCGAACATCGGCTCGCCCGCAATGCCGCCCGCGATCGCGAGATAGCTGAATGCACCGCCGCGGGCAAAGCCGAGCGTCAGCGTCTCGCCATCTGCGAGTGTTGTCGACATATCGATGGCGACTGCGCGGCCTCCGATATCGGCGTTGCGCGAAGCGCCCGCAAGCGCGATCCGCACCGCGCCGCCACGCGCCGTGAACGCCGCACCAAACGGGCCGATCTCGACGCAAGCGGCAAGCGACGCATTGCCGACCAGCGTATTGGCGGCCGCAAGCGCGAGCCGATCCACCGCGCCGCTTGGGGTCAGACCGTAACGCTGCGAACCCGGCCGGCCGCCGTCCTGGACGGAGCTTGCCGGCCCGATCGAAGCCACCACGAGCTTGCTCATGACGCCATCAATTCGGCGACGATCTCGCCACTTTCGGCGGCCCGATCCTGCTCCGCAAACGTCTTGGCGTCGACGGGAGAAAACGTAACGCGATCACCGGGTTCCAGCAGAAAGATGGGATCGCGGTGCAACTGATAGGTTCGCACGGCGGTGCGGCCCAACAGATGCCAGCCGCTGGGGCCGGCGAGACACTGCACGCCGGCCTGGACGCCGCCGATCGAGATGGTGCCCGCAGGCGTCAGCAGCCGCGGATCTTGCCGTCGCGGCACGTACAGGAATTTGTCCAGTCCGCTGAGATAAGACCATCCCGGCGTGAAGCCGATCATGGCAACGCGATAGTCGCAGGCGACATGTCGCGCCACAACCTCCTCAGCTGTGGTTTTGAGCGCTCTGGCGACGGCTTCGAGATCGATGCCATGCTCGCCGCCATAAGCGACCGGAATGCGCCAGCGCCGGGATTTCATCGTCGGCGGAAGCGGGCGTTTTGCCAGCGAGACCAGCCTCTCGCCCAAGGCATCGAAGCCGATTTGGACGGGATCATAATGCACAAGTAGCGACCGATAGGTCGGCACGGTCTCGATGACGCCCGAAACCGGCGCGTCATTTAGGGCGCGATCGAGCGCCAGCACGCGCTGGTTGGCGGCATCGTCGATATCGCGGGAAAATTCCACCGTAATGGCGGCATCGCCACTCGGCAAAAGCCGGGGCGGGGAAAGGGTTACGGCCATGGCCTCATGCACTCTTCACGGCCCTCAAGCTAACTCGTTTTGTTGCGGAGTGGAATTCGCTTCGTGTAAAATGACCCTGCAAATTCAATAAATTAATCAACGAGCAACCGATAAGATGATCCGGCGAATCCCGCCACGCATGGCCGCCCTTGACGCGATTGCCCCGCGCCGCAAGATGCGAGCCGCCAATCCCTCCCGGAGCCAGCTTTCCAGATGTCCCTGACCCCCGACGCCATCAAGACGCTTTCGCGCATATCCACCGCCACCATCACCACGGTTTTGCTCAAGAAGGGACTGCGAAACGTCTGGATGCGCGGCACCAAGCCGCTGCGTCCCGGACAGAAGCGGCTGGTCGGACCGGCCTTCACGTTACGCTTCGTGCCGGCGCGCGAGGATCTGGCGACGCCGGAATCATGGTCGTCGCCGATATCCACCCGCACGGCGATCGAGGCGATGCCGGCGGGTTGCATCGCCGTGGTCGACGCCATGGGCATCACCGATGCCGGCATCTTCGGCGATATCTTGTGCGCACGGATGGTCAAGCGCGGGGTCGCGGCGCTGATCACCGACGGCGTAGTGCGCGACGTCGAGGGCGTGCTTGGCACCGGCCTTCCGGTCTGGTGCGACGGTTTTGCGGCGCCGCCTTCGGTCGCGGGCCTTACCTTTGTCGGCTGGGGCGAGCCGATCGGCTGCGGCGGCGTCGCGGTATTTCCGAACGACATCGTTGTCACCGACGAGGACGGCGCGGTGCTGATCCCGCAAGCGCAGCTCGACCATATCCTGACCGAGGGGCCGGAGCAGGAAAGGATGGAAGCCTGGATCGTCAACGAGGTGAACAATGGTGCAGCATTGCCCGGACTCTATCCCATGAATGCCGAGACCAAGGCGCGCTACGCGGCTTCCAAGAAATAAACGGCCAAGCGACAGCGCAAGTAACACAGAAAGGGAGACGACCCATGGATATCCATCTCGCGGGCTCGCGGCCGACGCGCCGAGCGCCGAAGGAATATTTCACCGGTACGGTCTGGCAGGATCCGATCATTGCAACGCCAGCGCCCGCGCATCTCGCGTCGACCCGGGTCAGCTTCGAGCCGGGTGCGCGCACCGCATGGCATACGCATCCCCTTGGGCAGACGCTTTACGTGATATCCGGCGTCGGCCGGGTTCAGGCCAAGGGCGGGCCCATCAGAGAAATCCGGCCGGGCGATGTGGTCTTCATTCCGCCGAACGAAAAGCACTGGCATGGCGCCTCGCCGACCAACGGCATGACCCACATCGCGATGCAGGAAGCGCTCGACGGGAGTTACGTCACCTGGATGGAGTACGTGACCGACGCGGAATATTCGGCAAAGGTCGGCGGATGACTAAGGGCTTTGACGGCGGCGTCGATTGGGAAGTCCTTGAGTTGGCTCTGTTGAGTCGCCTACCAGCCTCTTGGTAGAACACCCGGGTGATCAAGCTCCGCGACGCACGAGAAAACGAGCTGCCAGGCTTGGGTCAACTGTGCCTCCGCTCAAAGGCTGTCTGGGGCTATGACGACGCATTCATGACTGCGTGTCGGACCGAATTAACGCTGCGGCCCGATGAACTTCAGTCCACACACCTTCAAGTGGCCGAATGCGAAACTACTGTTGTTGGGCTGGCTCAGATCAAGGTCACCGACATCGATGCAAACCTGTTGAAGCTCTTCGTCGAGCCCGCTCTGCTAAAATCGGGAGTAGGTCGCTTGCTGTTCGAGTGGGCAACGGCTACCGCCCGAAGTCTCGGCGCGGTTCAGATGATCATTGAAGCCGATCCTGGCGCGGTTCCCTTTTACGAACGCATGGGCGCGCGCCATGCAGGCTTCGCTCCTTCCCAATCGATTCCTGGTCGAGCGCTCCCGCGCCTGCAGATGGATTTGGAAGGTTAAGCGAGATTACCGCGATAGCGGTGGCGTAAGCGGCTGCCAGCTTCGCAGTTACCGCCGCTCAAATCCGTTGCGCCACCCAGGTGCCCGAGCACAAGGCGGCGCGCCAGGTGCCCGATCCGGACGCGCCGGAGAGGTGACCGAAGCCGACAGCCCGCTTGATTCCGCTGATCAGGGTGACGCTGATACTGCCGGCTTCGGCAACGCGGCCGGAAGCGGCGACCATCGCGTTGTTCGAGGCGACCTGGCCGTTGCTGATTCCGATCGAGACGCTGGTGCCGGCGTTGCAGGCCGAGTTCGACGAAGCGATCTGGACACTCCAGTTGCCGTCGAATGTCGCGGCCGTGGCCGGCGTAGCGGCCGGCAGAGCCAGAAGAACCAGAATGCGGCTGGCGAAAATTAGCTTCTTGAAATGTCCCATGACGTGCCCCCTGTTGTTCGGTCAGAGCCCGGATCGGTGCAAGCCATTGTAAAGGCTCCGCAATCGATGGCTCCGCAAGGGCCGCAGTAAGTGATTAGCTAGCAACCCCCAGCCGTTGATTTAGGGCTTCGCCCGGCCCTTGACTGTGCGCGGGCTCACACAGGCAGGGCGAGCAAGCTGGCCCCTTGTCATTGATCGCATCCATCGCTTTAAGAGATGAACAGCGCAGGGGGTGCGGGGACACGATGGCAGGGGATACGTCACTATGGCCTGTAATTGTAGGCGGACTACTGGGCATTGGGGGAATTGTTGCTGGCGCAGTAGTGACCGCCATTCGCGACGCAGTGCAACAGCACCATGAGAAGGCGAAACGGCGGGCGGACAAGTTCGAGGAAATGGTCACAGCGGTCTATGAGTTTGATGAATGGGTGCAAGCTCACAGGTCCGCTACCGTTGACCGTGTCCAACTTCCGCAGACGCTATCGCCGATCATTAAGGTATCGGCGATCTCGGCTGTTTACTTTCCGCAGTTCGACAAAATGGCTCTGGAGATGGAAGT
>JBATYU010000910.1:0-5020 GCA_049674245.1 Bradyrhizobium sp.
GATCTGATCCGAGGCGAAGAAGAAGATCGAAGCCAGCGCAACCATCACGAACACCATGATCGTGGTGATCGTCGTCTCGCGGCGGGTCGGCCAGGTGACCTTGGCGGTCTCCGAGCGCACTTCCTGCAGGAATTTGAACGGGCTGAAGGCCATCGTTTGCGGTCCGCGTCCTTAAGTGAGACGAACGAGTTTTCTAGGAATCCGAACAGCCGTCTTAAGCCCAGCCCTCTCTTGAAGGATGAGCCGGCAAGCGGGCTCGTTGGTTCGGGGATTTAAAAGCCGCGCCGGATATCCGCGTTTAGCGGGCCGACAGCAGGTGGCGGCTATCTACTGCCGGAACGGCAAAAGGTCAAGACAGGGGGAACCGAACTGGCGCACCGGGTTCGCCAAAGCCCGCGCTGGATCGGTCAAGATCCAAGACCAATGGCTTAGATGGCAGGAGTGGCAGGGCTCGAACCTGCGACCCCCGGTTTTGGAGACCGGTGCTCTACCAATTGAGCTACACTCCTGCAGGGGACCGAAGCGCTCCGCCAGGTCCGCGCCGTTTCAAGCATAGGGGATGGCCCGATTGCAAGTGCGGTCAACCCCAAACGCCCTGTTCAAGCCACGCCTTCTGCGCCAGACTTCCAATCACGCCAAAAACAACAGCCGACGGGAGAGACCATGAACGCGCAAACCGCCGCCAAGCACGCCCCCACCCCGCAAACAACCCCGCTCCCTGAAGCCAAACCGGAATCGCTCGGGCTTTCGCCGGTTCGGTTGCAGCGGATGTCGGACGCGTTCAAGCGCGAGATTGACAAGGGAACCATCCCCGGCGCCACCATCATGGTCGGGCGGAAGGGCCGGATCGGCTGGTTCGATGCGCTGGGCAGGCAAAGTCCGGCCGCCGCCACACCGATGGCGCACAATTCGATCTTCCGCATCTTCTCGATGACCAAACCGATCGCCTCGGTCGGCATCATGATGCTCGTGGAGGAAGGCCACTTCCTGCTCAGCGATCCCGTCGCCAAATTCATCCCCGAGTTTGCCAACCAGCAGGTCGGCGTCGAGAACAACGGCAAGCTCGATCTCGTGCCCTTGAAGCGTCCGATGACGATCCAGGACCTTTTGCGCCACACCTCGGGCATCACCTACGATCACACCGGTAACGGCCTGGTGCAGCAGCTTTATCAGCAGTCGCGGCTGCGCAGCCGCAAGATCACCAACGCCGAGCACGCTTCGATGGTGGCGAGCCTGCCTCTGAAGTGCCAGCCGGGCGCGGAATGGAACTATAGCCGCTCCACCGACATCCTGGGCCGGATCATCGAGGTCGTGACCGGCAAAAGCTTGAGCGCATTCCTGACCGAGCGGATTCTCGCGCCGCTGCAGATGGCCGAGACCGCGTTCCACACCGGCGAAGCGAATGCGGGCCGGCTCGCCGAGCCGTTCCCGACCGATCCCTGGAACGGCGACAAAATACAGCTCTTCAACATGCTGGAAAAGCCGGTGATGGAATCCGGCGGCGGCGGGCTGGTCTCGACCACGATGGATTACGCCCGCTTCTGCCAGATGCTGCTCAACGGCGGGGTGCTCGACGGCAACAGGATCATCGGCCGCAAGACGCTGCAATTGATGGCGTCCGATCACCTCGGCCCGCAAGTGAAAGTCGACAGCCCCCTGATGCCGCCCGGCCATGGCTTTGGCCTCGGCTTTGCGGTGCGCACCCAAGGCGGCATCGCGCCGTTTATGGGCTCGGTCGGCCAGTTTTTCTGGAGCGGCATGGGCGGAACCTTCTTCTGGATCGATCCGGTCGAGGATTTGTTCGCCGTGTTCATGTCGCAAGGGCCTGGCCAGCGCATGTACACCCGCACGTTGGCGCGCAACCTGGTGTATGCGGCGCTGGAGTGACGGTCTCGTGCCCCGGATGCTGCGCAGCGCCATAAGCGCGTTCACGCGCGTCTTCGACGCGCTAGGCGGTGCGCTGCTGATCCGGGGCCCATGCTCCG
Source organism: Bradyrhizobium sp. (assembly GCA_049674245.1). GTDB lineage: Bacteria > Pseudomonadota > Alphaproteobacteria > Rhizobiales > Xanthobacteraceae > Bradyrhizobium. Next base: position 1,986 of record JBATYU010000910.1, read on the forward strand.
CGATCGGGATTCATGGGTCCCGGCTCTGCGGAGCAGCGTTTCACGCTGCACCGCGTCCGGGACACGAGCTAACTGATCGTCGCGCCGCCGTCGATCACCATGGTCTGGCCGGTCATGAAGTTGCCGGCCGCCGAGCCCAGAAACACCGCAGCACCCGCGATCTCGTCGGGGATGCCGATGCGCAGTAGCGGCGAGCGCGCGGTCGAGGCCTTCAGGTTCTCCGGATTGTCCCACAGCGCCTTGGCAAAATCGGTCTTGATCAGGCCCGGCGCGATGCAGTTCACGCGCACATTGTGCTTGCCGTATTCGCAGGCGAGATTTCGCGCAAGCTGCATGTCGGCCGCCTTCGAGATCGCGTAGGCGCCGAGGATCGTCGAGCCCTTCAGCCCGCCGATCGAGGAGACGATGATCACCGAGCCGTCCTTGCGCTCGATCATCTGCGGCACCACCATGCTGGTCAGCCAGTTGTTGGCGACGATGTTGTTGTCCAGAATTTTTCTGAACTGATCGTCGGAAATGCCGGCAAGCGGACCGTAGTATGGATTGGATGCGGCGTTGCAGACCAGGACGTCGATCTTGCCGAAGATGCGGTTGCTCTCGTCGACCAGGTGCTGAAGGTTCTCCTTAGAGGAGATATTCGCCGCGATCGACGCCGCGGTCCCCTTGCCGATCTTGTCGTTGATCTCCTTGGTCACCTGGTCGCAGACGTCCTGCTTGCGCGAGGAGATCACGACCTTGGCGCCGTGCTCGGCCATCCTTTCTGCGATGGCGCGGCCGATGCCGCGGGTGGAGCCGGTGATGACGGCGACTTTTCCGGACATATCGAACAGGCTCATGTCTCTCTCCCAAAATGATCCGGCGCTGCTGCCAGTTATTTCCAGTTAACGTCATTCCGGGGCGATGCGAAAGCATCGAACCCGGAATCTGGAGATTCTCAGGTGCGCAATTGCGCACCATAGTTCACGCTGCGCGTGCCCCGGAATGACGATCAAGCAAGCTTGCTCGTCACCTCCGGGCCGGCCGGCTGATGCATGGCGGCGTGCCTTGCATCCGCGATCCAGGGCTGCTGGTTGACCATCGGCAGCCGCCAGATGCTGCGGCCGGTGCTTGCGAAATGATCGAGCCGGGTCACCGAGCAATTGTCGATATCAAAAGCAAGCCCCTTTTCCGGTTGCCCGTCGAGCGCAAGACCGATCGCCGCCTTGATCGTGCCGCCATGGCCGACGGCGATGACGTCCCGGCCTGCGTGCTCGACATTGACACGCTCGATCGCCCCGCGCACCCGGTTGTACAGATCCATGAAACTCTCGCCGCCGGGGGCGGGCTCAGAGATGTCGGCGAACCAGTGGCTGCCGACCGGCCGGCTGGCGACGAAGGCGGCGCGATTCATGCCCTGCCACGCTCCGAGATGCTGTTCGGCGAAGGCCGCTTCCTGAAGCATGTTCGCAGGTTTTGGAAAGCCGGTGTCCCAGATCGCTGCCGCGGTCTGATGGGTGCGCTGGAGGTTGCTTGCGTACCAGAGCGCGTTGCGCGGCAGGATCTTTGCCACCGCCTCAAACACTTCGCGATCAGAGGTGTCGCAGTCGATGTCCTTTTGGCCGTAGATGTTGCCGCCGTCGCTGCGCACCGGCGCATGGCGCACCCACCACCACCGCGTCGCGACCACCTCCGATTTGTCTTTATTGGACATCGCCAACACCCTTCAATACTGTTTGCGTGCCGCTGTACGTGAGACGGAATGCCGCCTCAAGTGACTTCAACGTTTGATATCTTGTTTGAAATTCCGCAAAGCGGCAAGCGAGCGAAAGACTTGAGAGAAAGGGAGCAACAAAATGGGTCGCCTCGAAGGCAAATCGGTCATCATCACCGGCGCCGGCAGCGGCATCGGGCGCGCGGCCTCGCTTTTGTTCACCAGAGAGGGAGCAAAACTGATCGCGGTCGACCGCACCGACGGCGTCAAGGAAACCGTGGCGCAGATCCAACAGGCCGGCGGCACCGCGGAAGCAGTTCAAGCCGATGCCGGTTCGGAAAAAGACGTGATGGCCTTCATCGACAAGGCAGTGTCGAAATTCGGCAGGCTGGACGCGATCTGGGCCAATGCCGGTATTTCCGGCGGGCTGGTGCCGATCGCCGAGCAGACGGTGGAGCACTGGCAGGAAATCCTGCGCATCAATCTGATCGGGCCGTTCCTCGCGATCAAATATGCGATGCCGCACATGATCCGGCAGAGGTCCGGCGCCATCGTCTGCACCGCATCGGTCGCGGGCTTGAAGTCCGGCGCCAGCGGACACCCTTATGCGGCGAGCAAGGCCGGCGTGATCAGCCTGGTGCAGACCACGGCCTATTCGCTGTCCGGCACCGGTGTGCGCATCAACGCGGTATGTCCGGGCCTGATCGAGACCGGCATGACCAAGCCGATCTTCGATAACGCGAAGCAACGCGGCACCGACGGCAAGATCGGCCAGCTCAATCCGTTGAAGCGCGCCGGCCAGCCGCACGAGCTCGCGGCGATGGGACTTTTTCTCGCGAGCGACGAGGCGTCCTACGTCAACGGACAGGCGATCCCGGTCGATGGCGGTCTGACGGCGTCGATGCCGTATGCGGGGAAACCGATCTAGGTTCTCGTGCCCCGGACGCAGCGCAGCGCATCTTTGCGGTGCGCTGCTGAGCCGGGGCCTATTGTGCCAGCGGCGCAAGAGCGTGGGTCCCGGCTCTGCGGTGCATCGTACCGGACGATGCTGCGCATCGCCGGGAGAACGCTGCACCGCGTCCGGGACACGAACTTTCGCTACCAATGCAGTTGCCAAACAGCCAAGACACAGGCTCTCATCCTCGCGGCGCATTCCGCCCGAGTTGTGCAATACCTTGTCCCTCAAATAACAGAGGGCGCAGGGAAAGCCGGGTACTCGATGCACCCGCAGATGGGGTAACGGGCTCCCCGAGGGGCCTTCCAAGCAAGCCGCGCTAGCTACGGCGCTGTTGGTGGCGCGCGTCGCGCGGCTAGCTTGGAAGGCAGGCGGTCGTCCCTCACACTG
>JBATYU010000911.1:0-2514 GCA_049674245.1 Bradyrhizobium sp.
GCCGCAAGTTTTCCAGCGACGTCATGTCGGCGATGATGCGCCGTCCCTCCATGACCTGGAAGATGCCGCGGCGGACGATCTTGTCGGGATCGATGCCGTTGATGCGCGCGTCGTCGAAGACGATTTCGCCGCGGGTGACTTCGCCGTCCTCGGTCTTGAGCAGGCCCGAGATCGCCTTTAACGTCGTCGACTTGCCCGCCCCGTTGGCGCCGAGCAGCGCCACGATCGCAGCCTTGGGCACCTCCAGGCTTAAGCCCCGCAGCACCAAAATGACGTCGTCATACACCACCTCGATGTTGCGCACGCTGAGCAGGGGGGCGGGGACCTGCATCGCTATCGGCGCGCGATCGAGTTGAGTCGTCTCAACCATGTCCTGTTCCTACCGCCGTCATCACCCGCGAAAGCGGGTGATCCAGTATCCCAGAAGCGGCTGCGATCAATCGAGGAGCCGCGGCGTACTGGATCCCCGCTTTCGCGGGGATGACAGCTCAGTGTGGAGTGGCGGCGGACGCCCTCACCACCCAAGCCATTCCGGCTTGCGCGGCAGTTCCACCGTCTTGACCTTCTCGAGCTTGATCGTGCCCTTGGCCATCAAATCGTTGATGTCGCCGTCGGTGGGGCCCGAGATCTTCGAACGATAGAGATCGACCTTCAGCGTGCCGCGATGATCCTTCTCGGTCCAGGTCGAGGGATTGCAGACGCCCTCCATGCCTGCCGGCACCCAGTCCTTCTTCTGGTAGAAAGCGTTGGCGACATTCTCGCCGGTCGCGCCCTCGTTCTTGGCGGCCCAGTCGAGCGCTTCCTTCAAATACAGCGCGGAGCAGACGGCCGCGATGTAGTGCACGGGGCGATAGACCTTGCCTGAGGGGTCCGACATCTTGGAGATTTCCATCACCGTCTTCATGCCCGGCGCGTTTCCGTTCCACGCGACTGCCGTGCGCAGCGGGAAGATCACGCCGTCCGCCGCATCGCCTGCGGCTTTCGCAGCATTCTCATCCATGCCCCAGACGTTGGAGAGGAACTGAACGTCGACGCCGGCCGTCTTGCAGGCCTTCATGACCGAAATGTTGGAGGCGGCCGTATTGCCGAGATAGGCGTAGTTGGCGCCCGAACTCTTCAGGCTCAGGCATTGGGCGCTGTAGTCGCCGGGCGTCAGCGCGAACACCAGCGGCGGCAGCACTTCGAAGCCGAGCTCCGCAGCGAGCGCTTCGCCGGCCGCCTTCGGCGCATTGGGATAGGGATGGTTTGCGCCCATATGAACGAATTTCGGTTTTCCGGGCTTGCCCTTGGCCTTCCAATCGTCGGCCGCCCAGATCAGCATCGCCCGCATCGCGTCCGAATAGCTCGGGCCGTAGAAGAAATTGTACGGCGCGGGTTTTGCCTTGCCGCTGGCGCCTTCCGGATCGGTGAGAGCGGCGGCATAGGAAGCGGAGAAATACGGGATCTTATCCTGCGCCACGAAGCCGGTCAGCGCCTCGGTATCCGCGGTGCCCCAACCCATGATTGCGGCGACCTTGCTGTCGGGCGCGGACCATTTCTTGTAGAGGGCAATCGCGCGCGGCACCTGATAGCCGTAATCGTTGGTATCAACGTTGACCTGCTTGCCGCCAACACCACCGTTCTTGTTGACCCAGGCAAAGGTGTCCGCGACCGCCTGGCCGTAGGGCGTGCCGACATCCGACGTGCCGCCGGAATAATCCGCAAGATGGCCGATCGCGATCGGAGCCTGCGCTGCAGCCGAAGCGCCGCCGAGCAGCAATGCGAGCGAAACCGTGCTAAAGAGAGACTTCATCGTCATAGGTATTTTCCTCCTGTTATTTGTTGACGCCGATTGTAGCCCGTCCCGCTCCAAGCTCAATGTGAAAACGGGTAGAGTTTCCAGTAAGTCTTGATCTGCCGCCAGCGATGCGCGAGCCCGTCCGGCTCGAACATCAGGAACGCGATGATGATCAGCCCGATCGCGATCTCGCGCAGGAAGGAGATGTTGGTGTTGAGCGACAGCGCCTTGTCGATGGTGCTGCCCTTCAGGCCGGCGCTGATCCACTCCATCGATTCCGGCAGCAGCACCACGAAGGCGGTGCCCATCAGCGTGCCCATGATCGAGCCGGTGCCGCCGATGATGACCATCGCCAGAAACAGGATCGAGCGCTCGATGCCGAAACCCTCGTTGGATACGACCAATTGGTAATGCGCATAGAGCGCGCCGGCGATGCCGGCGAAGAATGCCGCAAGGCCGAACGACAGCGTGCGGTATTTGGTGAGGTTGATGCCCATGATCTCGGCGGAAAGATAGTGGTCGCGGATCGCGACCAGCGCGCGGCCGTCGCGCGTGCGCATCAGATTGGTCACTAGGATGTAGCTGGCCAACAGGTAGGCCAGGACCACGTAGAAATATTGCCGGTCGCCGCGGAAGGCGTGGCCGAAGATCGAGAACGGTCTGGCGCTCGCAGGCACCGAGCCGCCGGAAAACCATTCGGCGCGCGAGAAGAAATCCAACAGGATGTACTGCGCGGC
>JBATYU010000912.1:0-4184 GCA_049674245.1 Bradyrhizobium sp.
CTCACGGCTTCCCGATCGCCATCGCCAGGGCTGCCGCCAGGAACGGAAATGGCACCGACACGGCGGCCCGGAACCAGACGAATTTGGCCGGCATGAACGGGATTTCCCACAGCAGCAGCCGCTGGAAGGCGAACAGCGCCCACGCGACCACATAGGCGATCACCTGCGGCGCGCCGCCGCCCGCCTTCAACGCCACCGCGCCGATGGAGAAGCCGACCACCGGTCCGCCCGGCGTCGCGGCGCCCGCAATCACGGCGGCGAGGACGCCGAACCAGCCGCTGTTGGGCCCCAACCATCCCGTGATGATTTCCTGCGGGATGACGGCAGCGATATATCCGGAACCGATCACGCCAAGCGCGATGCGCGGCAGGATGTTGATGAAGTCCATGCTGCCTTCGCGTAGCGATGCCTTCAGCACCTTGGGGCCGCGCTGAAAGGCGATGAAGCCGACGGTTGCGACCGAGCCCCACAGAATGAGGTCGATCAGAAGCGCCGCGCTCATTCGACCTCGTCCTTGGGATACATCCGCACATAGACGAAGCGCCCGAGCGCGCCGGCGAGCACCGGCAGCGGCAGCGAGATCGCGATGCGCCACAGCGTGAAGTCGGTGCCCATGATCGGCAATTCCCAGGCCACCGCGCGGCCGTAGCCGATCAGCGTCCAGCTCACGACCATCGCGATGGTGGCGCCGAAGTCGGCGCCGACGGTGAGCAGTGCGCTCGCCACGGGGTAGGCCGTGAACGGCCCGCCGGGCAGGATCGCACCGAAGGCCGCGCCGATCAAAAGTCCCTTCAGGCCCGAGTTCGGCCCGAGCGATCGCGAGACTTTCTCGTGCGGCAAGATCTCCGCGATGAAGGCGCCGAGCAGGCAGCCGGCCAGCACGCGCGGCAGGATGCCGCCGAACAGCGTGACATCGTGGGTCAGGATATCAAGTACGCCGCCGATGCCGTCGCGGCGCCAGACCAGCGTGGCGCTGACCGCCACCAACACGCCGATCGCGATCATCGACCAGCCGACGGGTTTTCGGATGCGCCCGGGCCGCGCTTCGCCTTCCGCGGCGTCGGAGGCCTGCACCGGGTGTTTTACGGGAAGTTCTGACAAGGAATCCGGTCTGGCGCAGCGTGAAGCACCTGATCTGCTTAGTCTTGCGGCAAGCGCGAAGCAAACGGAAGAACGACAGCACCTATGCGCAGGTCATAGGTGCCCATGCGCGACCGCTACGGGCGGCGGCTCATGTGAGATAGCGGATCAATGCGAGGCCGGCGAACAACCCGGCAATCGAGAACGCCACCGATCCCAGTACGTAAAAGGCCGCGAGCCCAAGCGCGCCGCGCTCGTACAGCAGCACGGCATCGAGCGAGAACGCCGAGAAGGTGGTGTAGCCGCCGAGAATGCCGGTCATCAGGAACAATCGCCAGGGCTGCGACGCCTCGCCCTTGAAGGCGAGGTAGCCCGCGATCAGGCCCATCACGATCGAGCCTGATATGTTGATGATGAAGGTGCCGTAGGGAAATGCGGTGCCGAGGCCCTTCGCGCAGACCACGTTGATGAAGTGACGCAGCGAGGCACCAAGGCCACCGCCGACAAAGACCAGGACATAGTTCATTCAATCTCCCCGCACCGGCAAGACTGGTTCTGCCGCATGCGAACGAGGCTCGCAAGGATCATGAAACCAGCGGGCAAAACAAAAGGGCGGCAATTTTTATGCTGCCGCCCCTGAATTACATTCGTCATTCCGGGATGGTCCGAAGGACCAGACCCGGAATCTCGAGATTCCGGGTTCGGTGCTGCGCACCGCCCCGGAATGACGACGCCTTAGCCCGCCTTGCCGAACAGCTGGTCGACATACTCCCAGTTCACGAGATGATCGACAAACGCCTTCAAATAGTCCGGACGGCGGTTGCGATAGTCGATGTAATAGGAGTGCTCCCAGACGTCGCAGCCGAGGATCGGGGTCGCGCCATGCACCAGGGGGCTCTCGCCGTTCGGCGTCTTGGAGATTTCGAGCTTGCCGTTCTTGACTTGTAGCCAGCACCAGCCGGAGCCGAACTGGCCGACGCCGGCGGCGGCGAAATCGGTCTTGAACTTTTCCAGGCCCCCGAGATCTTCGTTGATCTTCTTTTCCAGACGGCCAGGCAGTTTGCTGCCGCCGCCATTGGGCTTCATCCAGTTCCAGAAGTGCAGATGGTTGTAGTGCTGGCCGGCATTGTTGAACACGGCGGCATTCTTGCCGAACGAACCCTTCACGATCTCCTCGAGGGATTTGCCCTCGAATTCGGTCCCCTTGATCGCGTTGTTGCCGTTGGTCACATAGGCCTGGTGATGCTTGTCGTGGTGGAATTCCAGCGTTTCCTTCGACATATGGGGCGCAAGGGCGTCATGGGCGTAAGGCAGATTGGGAAGCGTAAAGGTCATGGGATGATGTCCGCAACTGAGGGGAAGACGTGACTTAACGGAAACCCCTTATAGAAGGTTCCAACCTCGCAAAACACCGCAATTTGGCAAGACCGGTAGGTTCAATGAGCATAGAAATCGACGTCCTGAACGGGGATGCGTCGTCGCAAACCGCAGAAGCAGTGTTCGACGAGGTCTGGCCGCCGCAGGTGCTGGAAAAGCTGCCGTGGGGCAACGTTGTCTTTGCCCATGCCGATCTGCGGGTATTCGTGCGTGCCGAATCCGGCGACGTCGCCTGTCATGTCGGCATCTTTCGCCGTGAGGTGACATGGAACCGACGCAAGATGCGCGCCGGCGGCATCGGCGGGGTGGCGACCCGCGAAGCCTTCCGGTGCCGCGGATATGCCAGCATCGCGCTCGACGCTGCCATGCAAACGATGAAAGACGAAGGCTCGATCGATTTCGCGCTGTTGTTCTGCGAACCGCACAACGCGCCGTTTTACCAGGGGCGTGGCTGGAAGCCGTTCGACGGCGAGATCTATGCCGAGCAGCCCGGTGGTCGGATTCGTTTCGAAGCCATCGCACCCTATATCCATGACCTCAAGCGTGCGCCGCGCCGGGGCACCATCGACCTATGCGGCCTGCCCTGGTAGCCCGCCGCAACTGTGTAACGAATACGTCAAATGCACTCCACCAGGCATTGCGCAAGACCGGTTTGCTGCTATGAGGCGAGCTCTGGAGAAGCGCCCATGGGCTATCGATTCGGCTTTATTATCCTGATGCTGACGACGTTGCTCGGCGCTCAGGCCCCGGCACAGGAAGGCGGCCAACCCGGCGGTATTTGGCTGACGCAAGCAGGCGACGCCAAGGTGAAGGTCTCCAGATGCGGCGGCGGCCTATGCGGTGTCATTGTCTGGCTGAAGGAGCCGATCGATCCCGAAACCGGCAAACCTGCCATCGACGACAAGAATCCGAATCCGGCGCTGGCCACGCGACCGATGATCGGCCTTCCGCTCTTCCGGGGCATGCGCCCCTCAGGTCCGAACAAATGGTCCGGCCAGATTTACAATGCCGACGACGGCAAGAGCTATGCCAGCAGCGTCTCGGTGATGGGCCCCGATAGCTTGAGGGTCGAAGGCTGCGTCGGCGCGCTGTGCGGCGGCGAAACCTGGACGCGGGCGGCGCGCTGATGCGTAATGTTCCTCATCCTGAGGGTCCAAGAAACTGAGGGTCCAAGAAACTCCGCCCTCATCCTGAGGAGCGCGCCCTTGCGCGTGTCTCGAAGGATGGCGGCATCGCGGCCTCATGGTTCGAGACGGCGCAAGTGCACCTCCTCACCATGAGAAGGCGTCAGGCCGCCATCGCCTTCAGCGCGGTTGCGGCGGACGCATAGCCGCCACGGGCACCGTCGATGAAATGCACATGGTCGCTGCGCATCACCGAAGGCGTGAAGCAGGTCATCATCGCCGCGTCCTGCCGGTAAAGGCCGTAGCGGATGATGCCGTCTGAGGCCGCGGCGGCGAGGCGCTGGTCCAGCGCGCGCTCAAGCTCGGGCGTGCAATCCAGAATCATGCGCAGCCCGTCGTCATATTTGCGGAAGTCGGAATTCTCCACCACCTGCTGCACATAGAGCTTCGGCACGAAATTGCCGACGGTGATGCCGAAGCGCATGACCACATAGGCGAACAGCGTATTGGCGAGCACGAAGGCCCGCCGTTTCAACAGCGTCCCGCCGCGCGCCGCGCGCGCCTCGTAGTCGACGCCGGCCGGCGGCCAGCGCAAGGGCGGAC
>JBATYU010000913.1:0-4686 GCA_049674245.1 Bradyrhizobium sp.
CCGATCCTTCGCAGCGCCGCCTCCGCCGCGCGCTCGCCGCTCTCCCAGGCACCATCGACCGTTCCCCACAGCGTTTCGTGGGTCGCTTCTCCGGCGAGGAAGAGCGCGCCGCCGATCGGCTCGGTCAAGATCTTGCGCGACGGCTGTCCGCCCGGTGCCGCCGCCGACATCGCACCGAGCACGTAAGGCTCTGCGTTCCATCGGGTCGCCCTCGATTTCTTCACCGCCGCGGCGGCTTCGCTGCCAAATAATTTGATGAGCCACTCGACCGCAAAGGCGACCATCGCCTGTTCGCCCTGGTCTGAGAGATCGCGGCCGAACGAGCCCGCGACATCGATCGAGCACAGCGACGAGCCGCCGATATTGGCCAACAACAGCGCGGTGCGGGTCGAGTTGCTCTGTTCGATGAGGACGTCATCGCGGGACAAAGCCAGCGGATTGCCCGGCAGTTGCAGGGCGATGTGATCGTAGCTGCCGAGGCTCAGCTTCGCGGCCGCGTCGAGCGCACGCTTGGGAATATCGGGGGCGAATTTGATATTGCCCGCGGTTAGCACGTTGCTGGATACGGTAACGATAACGGCACGCGCGGCGATCTTGCCGGAAGGTGTCTCCACCGTGACGTCGCGGCCCCAGGAAATGCGGCTCGCGGGCGTCGATAGCGAAACCGGAACCTGCTCGCCGAGCTTCGCGATCAGCGCCCCGAGGCCCTGCCTGCAGGCGAATACGGAACTGCGATCCTGCGCACGAACCTTGTCGACAACGGAGACGTCTTTCAGGTCCTTGCCCGCGAAATTGGCGCCGAGCGTGAATTCGATGGCGCCCGCCCAGTCGCCGAGGTCTTTCGGCAAGGCGCTAGCACAGGAACCATCGAACTTGCGCGAGGCGTCATCGAAGGCGCGATTGGTGTGGACCAGGGTTGCAAGAAAATCCTCGGTTTCGCCTGCTCGCGCGTAGCGGCGGCCGACGCGGATTTTCTGACCCGACGGCGCAGTAGCAATCTCGACCCCCGCGGCGCGCGCAAGCCTGATCATCGGATTGCTGTCGGGATTATGCATCCACCGCGCGCCGCGATCGAAGGGGACGTCGAAGCTCGAGACGTCGGTGAGGCAACGCCCGCCGACCTGGCCGGCCGCCTCCACCACGATCACCTTGCGGTTCGCAGCCATGATGCGCCGCGCTGCAGCGATGCCCGCCGCGCCTGCGCCGATCACGACAATGTCAGCCTCGCGCGGCAGAGCCGCCCCCCAGGCGCTCGCCCCGATCATCGGCGTTGCCGCAAAGGCCACGGTGGCCGAAAGAAAGCCGCGGCGCGTCATTGTCATGTCATGGTTTCCGGCCGCTTGAAACGGATAGAACAGCTAGCGAACTTTGCCGTGACCGGCAACACTCATGGTGAATCAATCATGATTGATCGACGTGGCCGCATGAACCAAATTGCAACGGCTTTGGGCCATGATAAGGAAGGGGAAAAGCAGCCAGAACGGGCTGTTTGAGGGGAATTGGATCATGGGCATTATGCTCGATACGGTCGGCAAGCTGATTGCCGACTACCTTCAGAAGGAGGTGCCGGGCTATGAGCCGTTCACGCCGAGCGATCCGGAACATTTGCGCGGCGTCATCGAGCCCGGCGACGTGCTGCTGGTCGAAGGCAATAACCGGATCGCCGGTATCATCAAATATCTCACGCAATCCACCTGGTCGCATGCCGCACTCTACGTCGGACCGGTCGGCGGCGCCCAGGAAGCGGACGGCGAGCCGCATGTCCTGATCGAAGCCTATCTCGGCGACGGCGTCACCTCGGCGCCGCTGTCGAAATATTTCCCCTATCACACGAGGCTTTGCCGGCCGGTGGGTCTGTCGTTCGAGGACCGCCACACGGTGTGCCGCTATGCCATCAACCGGATCGGCTTCGGCTACGACACCAAGAACATCCTCGATCTGATGCGCTACCTCATTCCGGTACCGATCCCGCAGCGCTGGCGGCGGCGGATGATTGCGTTCGGCTCCGGCGATCCCACCAAGATCATCTGTTCGGCGCTGATCGCGCAGGCGTTCGATGCCGTGCGCTATCCGATCCTGCCGAAGATCACCCGCGCCGGCTCCCGGCAGGCGCGCCGCGAAATCCTCCATATCCGCGATTCGTCGCTGTACATGCCGCGCGACTTCGACATCTCGCCCTATTTCGAAGTCGTCAAACCCACCATCGTGCACGGCTTCGACTACACCGCCTTGCACTGGGCCGACAAACAGAAGCCGCTCCAGGAGGTAGCGGGCGAGTTCGGTGTGTTTCCAGAAACGATCTTCTCGCCGCCGCTTGTTCCTGAAGAGATTGAAGAGGAAGCGCCGGTTCCGGCTGCAGAAGTAGTGGTGCGCGAAGAAGCAGCGCCGCTTGTCGAACGCGTTACGGTGACCGAACACGGCATGGTCGTTGAATAGACGGAGGCGTGCCCGCCGGAGCGCAGCGCCCGGCCGCGCATCAGCGGCATTCATTCAATTCGGCCGTGCGCCGCCTTCATACATGAACGTCATCGGCTTTAGCCCGGGCATATAGCCGGTCTCGATCCTGTCGATATGGAAGCCCGCGCCCTCGATCATCGAACGGATCGGGCGGTTGAGGTGACAACCGCCGGTGAAGCGGCGCCAGGCCGGCGTCAGCCGGTCCTGCCACCAACGCACGCCCTCGTCGGGCGCCAGGCCGTGCTCGACGAACAGCAATTTGCCGCCCGGCCGCAACACGCGCCGTATCTCGGCGAGAGCCGTGGCTCCCCGCGGGATCGAACACAAAGTCCAGGTCGTGACGACCGTGTCGACACAATGTGCATCGAGGGGGATGGCCTCGGCGGAAGCCTCGAGAAAACTGACAGGCATGTTGCGCGTGACACCTCGCGCCATGCTCACAAGCCGCTGCGCCGGTTCGAGCGCGAGGACCTCGCGCACGGGCGGGCGATAGAATGGCAGGTTCACTCCGGAGCCGACGCCGATCTCCAGCACCCTGCCCTCTGCCGCGCCAATCACACGCTCGCGAAACGGCAAGAGCTGCTTGTTGCGCATCGCGAAACTGCAAAGCCTTGGCAGGATGATGTCGTTGTAGAAGCCCATCGAGCGCTCCGCAGGTTCTTCCGGCCGCCGTGAGAGGGCGCGGAGATATTGGCGATGGAATGGCACTACGGGTCGGATTCGACACGCGTTTCCGCCGTGGCTACCGGTCGGACCGGCCGATCACGTCTATCAGTTCCGATATCTTCTGACGCTGATCCGCCTTGTTGCCGCTTGCGATCGCACCTTCGACACAATGCGCCACGTGATCCCGCAATACTTCTTCCTCGACCCGGCGGAGCGCCGCGCGCACCGCCGCGATCTGCGTGACAATATCGATGCAGTAACGGTCCTCGTCGACCATCTTGGAGAGGCCGCGGACCTGGCCTTCGATCCGGCTCAGGCGTTTTTGACAGGAAGCCTTGATGTCTTTCCGCATCCCGCCTATATACCCCTACCGGGTATAGGTTTCAAGGCCGGATGGAGAGATCGATGGGTACCGCCGAACACGCGCCTGCCGGCGAGGCGAAGAGCTGCTGCGGCGGTCGCGGCCACCACCATCATGATCGCGCGCAGGACCGACCAGACGTGCGCGATCCGGTTTGCGGCATGAGTGTCGATCCCGCGAAATATCTCGACAAGCAAGAGCCTCCGGCCGAGGTGCCTGCAGGTACGATCTACACCTGCCCGATGCATCCGCAGATTCGTCAGGTAGGCCCCGGAAGCTGCCCGATCTGCGGCATGGCGCTGGAGCCCGAGATCGCAAGCCTCGATGCGTCGCCCAATCCCGAACTTGCGGACATGACGCGGCGCTTCTGGATCGCCGCGGTGCTGTCCCTTCCGCCTGTCGTCCTGGAAATGGGCGGCCACCTGGTCGGCGGTCACGGATGGGTCGACCAGACGCTGTCGAACTGGATCCAACTGGTGTTCGCGACACCTGTTGTCATCTGGACGGGCTGGCCGTTCTTCGTGCGCGGCTGGCAATCGCTGGTGACGCGCAACCTCACCATGTTCACGCTGATCGCGATGGGTACGGGCGTGGCCTACATCTACAGCCTCATTGGCACCATCGCGCCAGGTATCTTCCCGGCCAATTTTCGCGGACACGGCGGTGCAGTTGCGGTCTATTTCGAAGCGGCCGCCGTCATCACCGTTCTGGTTCTGCTCGGACAGGTGCTGGAACTGCGGGCGCGCGCGGCGACGTCCGGCGCCATCAAGGCACTGCTCGCGCTCGCGCCCAAAACCGCGCGTCGCGTCGGTGACGATGGCGCCGACCACGAGGTCGAGATCGATCAGCTGGAGGTCGGCGACTGCTTGCGGGTGCGGCCGGGCGAGAAAGTGCCGGTCGACGGCATCATTCTCGAGGGCCGCTCATCGCTCGATGAGTCCCTGGTGACGGGCGAATCCATGCCCGTCAGCAAGGAGGCGGGCGGCAAGGTGATCGCTGGCACGCTCAATCAATCCGGCAGCTTCGTGATGCGCGCCGACAAGGTGGGACGCGACACGCTGCTGTCGCAGATCGTTCAGATGGTCGCGGACGCGCAGCGCTCGCGCGCGCCGATCCAGCGGCTGGCCGATCAGGTGGCGAGCTGGTTCGTGCCGGCGGTGATCGTCGCCGCCATCGTGGCGTTCGGCGCCTGGGCCTGGTTC
>JBATYU010000914.1:0-1682 GCA_049674245.1 Bradyrhizobium sp.
GCGGTTGGATCGTGATCACCGCCGGCTGGGCGTTCGCGGTGATGGCCGGCGTGTTCACGGCCCGAAGGTTCGGCGGCGCAGGGTTGGTTCATCAACCCGGTCGGCCCGCTGGCGGCGATTGTGCAACTGCCGTTCTGTAAATCCGATCTTGGCTCCGGGTCGGGTTACGGGGTTGCCTTAGTGAGGTAACGTTTTTCGGTTTGCCACTCATCGTCGATCTCCATGAGCACCGCGGTGGCCAGGCGGAGCAAGGAGGTATCGTTCGGAAAGATACTCGCCACGCGCGTGCGGCGTTTGATTTCTCGGTTCAGCCGTTCAAGACCATTGTTTGTTCTCAGCCGGCGGCGGTGAGAAGCGGGGACGTCGAACACCGTCAATCCCTCCGGCACGTTCGCTTCCAACCAAGCGGCCAGTTTCTTCGCCGTCGCGGCATGCTTCGACACCATCTGCCCCAGCAACCGATCGGCCTCGACGCGATTCGGCGCATTGAACACGGCCCGCAGATCGGCGCTGGCTTCCTCCTGCGAGACATTCGGCGGCAGGTGGTCGAGCAAGTTCTTGGCCAAATGGAATTGGCAACGTTGCCATTTCACCCCCGGCAGCCGCGCCTGCAACGCGGCCCGCAGCCCGGCGTGATCGTCGCTGGTCACCAGTTGCACGCCGTGCAGGCCACGCGCTTGCAGGGTGGCGAGGAATTCGCGCCAATGCACCTCCGCCTCAGACAGCGATACGCTAAGGCCCAGGATCGTGCGCTGCCCCTCGGACGTGACGCCCACGGCGATCAGCAGCGAACACGACACGACGGCGCCTCCCACGCGGACTTTTTCGTAGCGCGCGTCCAACTGCAAATACAGGATTTCCCCCAGCGGCCGCTCGCGCCACTTCGTCAGCTCGTCGTCCAGCGCTTGCACGGCGCGGCTGACTTGCATGCTGGTCACCTCGTAGCCACAGAGCTGTTCCATCACGGCCGTGACCTTACGCGTCGAGACCCCTTGCAAATACATCTCGGCCACGGCCAGCTTCAGCGCTCGTTCACTGCGCGTGCCGCGCTCCAAGGCCGTCGGATAAAACGCGATGCCGCGGGTCTGCGGCACGGCCAGTTCCAAGCGGCCCACGCGGGTCTCAACGGTCTTTGGCTTGAAGCCGTTGGCATAGCCGCGGCGCTCCAGCGTCCGCTGGTACGGCTGCGCGCCGAGCACTTGACTGCGCTCCAGCTTCATCGCCTCGTTGAATAATGTCTGCATCGCTCGAGCCATTCCCTCGAAGCCGTGATCGACCAGCAATTCCAAGATCTCCTGAAAGCCGTCGGGCAAAGGAGAATCGGCTTGGGCCTCGACTTCAAATCCATTACGATGATCGCGGTGGGTCATGTGCGTGTCTCCTGGGGGTTTGAGAAGTTCCCAAGAAAACCGCGTATGGCCCGCCCTTTCCAAGATCAATTTCCACGCCGGTCGATAGCACTGACAGCAGCGCTCGATGCTAGCGTGTTTCTACAGAAGAAATGATGCACTATCGCGGCCCGGTCGTTCGGGTCGGAGGCCGCCGAGGCCCTGCGGGCGAGGCTACTAAAGTACCGAGACAAGTTGTTCACGTTCCTCCGGCACGACGGCGTGGCGTGGAACAACAACACCGCCGAGAACGCGATCAAGCGGTTCGCTTACTACCGGGAGGGCACAGTCGGC
>JBATYU010000915.1:0-1591 GCA_049674245.1 Bradyrhizobium sp.
CCTTCCAGGTGCCCGACGGGGTCGACGCCGACAACATCGAAACAAGCTTCAAGAAAGGCGTACTCACAGTAACGCTGCCGAAGAAGCCGGAAGCGAAGTCAAGGCTGCCGCCTGAAACTTTTATCTCGGCGAGGTCCTTTATTCGAACCACCAGATAAGCGGGTTGCGTGGGCCCACGTAACCCGCATGCGGCGTTATTTCACGCGGAGGCGAGTTTCTGTCCTGCGAGGCGACTGTCGACCTGCTTGGTCAGGTCAATCAGCGCGTCGGCTACCTTCACCGGATATGAAGCATCCACTTCGAGTTGGCGCAATGGTTCAGGCAGCAGCTCAAGATTGCGCGCTGCGCAAGCCCGAATATCAGACAGGGCCGGCGACGGTCTGATCCGCCGCCCGCCCTGCATCACCATCTCGATCAACGGATCGCCAGACTGCTTGTCCGTCTCAACGGAGATTATGTCACCGGCCATCCGGCCATCGGGACCGTATTGACGCCAGACCTGCTTGCGGCCGGGCCAGGTTGCCTTGCCGGACGAATGCTTGCGGCGCGGCAATCCCGCGTATTCTTGCAGCTTATAGGCGCAGTCCAGTGCCGGGACGTCGGAGGAGGTAGTCAGGCTTGTGCCAACGCCAAAGGCGTCAATAGGCGCACCGGCGCGGAGCATTTCGCCAATGTTATCTTCATCGAGACCGCCGCTCGCCAGGATGTGCACCTCCTTGAGGCCGCCATCGTCCAGAATGCGGCGGACGTTCTTGGACAGCACAATCAAATCACCGCTATCAAGCCGAACGCTGCGCACAATGATTCCGCTTGCCTTCAGTCGCGGGGCAAGCGCAACGACTTTCTTTGCGGCGGCTTCCGTGTCGTAGGTATCGATCAGGATCGTCAGGTTTTGAGGACGTGACCTGGCGAAGTCTTCAAACGCCTGACTCTCGTCGTCATGAGCCTGAATAAAGGAATGCGCCATCGTCCCAAAGGTCGGGATGCCGTAGAGCTTTTCCGCCAGCATGGTCGCAGTGCCGGTAAATCCCGCGATGTAGCTTGCCCGCGCCGCCATCAGTCCTGCCTCGGCACCATGTGCACGGCGCAGCCCGAAATCAATCAGCAGCTTGCCAGGTGCTGCCAGCGTCATTCGCGCGGCTTTCGACGCAATCAGGGATTGGAAGTGCAAGATGTTAATGAGTCGTGTTTCCGCCAGCTGCGCTTCGGGCAGTGGAGCGGTGACTCGCAGAATCGGTTCGTTCGCAAAGAAGACCGTGCCTTCGGGCATTGCGTGAACGTCGCCAGTAAAGCGAAAGCTCGCCAGATGCTCGAGCAGATGCTTGCCAAAGCGACCTGTCCGGTCGAGCCAATTGATCTCCTCGGCTGAGAACCGGAAGTGTTCGAGAAAATCCAGCGCCTGTTCGAGACCAGCCACAACCAGAAACCCGCGCCGCGATGGGAGCTTCCGCACGAAGAATTCGAACACCGCCGTCTGCGTCTGGCCATGATCCAGATAGGATTTGATCATGTTGAGCTGATAGAGGTCGGTCAGTAGCAGCGTGGTGCCATCGCTCATGAGCATTCACTCGAATAGCATGCAGCGCAATTC
>JBATYU010000916.1:0-1932 GCA_049674245.1 Bradyrhizobium sp.
GAGGAAACCATTTTCGCCACCTACAATGCCGGCGGCGTCCGCGTGTTCGATATCAAAGATCAGTTTGCGCCGAAGCAGCTGGCGTTCTGGCTGCCGCCGGCGCCGGCCAAGCTAATTGATCCGAGACCCAACATCGCGCTCGCCGCCAAAACCGCCGACATCTATGTCACGCGGGAGGGATTGATCTATGCAAGCGACTGGAATGCCGGCCTGCATGTGCTCGAATATGAAGGCTGACTGACTGAGCCCCAAGCGTGTCAAGAAGGAAAAGCCCACGGCGCCGCGTCGATCTTCAATCGCATGATGGTCCTGACCTTGCCGAGGTAGGCGACGTCTTCGACATCGCACCAGCCCCTGTTTCGGTAATAGCGCCGGGTCGGCGAAGACGCGGCAGGCAAAGGCCCCTTGGCGGATATCCGTTGGTCAACGACACATGACATCCGAGTGCGGTTTCGGTACAATGTCGCGGGTGCATGTGCAAAAACAGGCTCGCGCCGTTTTGCGAGCACTAGCTGGTGGAATCAACGATGAAGTGGATACGTCGTGTCTGCTTTGGAGTGATGTGCCTGCTCATCCTTGCCAAGTCTGCTGATGCGGCGGACCCGGATCACGTTCTCCTGTTGCATTCATTTGGTCCGGACTTCTCACCCTGGAACACCATCACGCCGCCGTTTCGCGAAGCGCTGAGAAAGCTCGCTCCGAATCCGATCGACCTTTACGAAGCCTCGCTTCAGGCGGAACGGTTTGGCGAGAGCCCGGCCCGGGAGGAAGGTCCATTCATCGATTATCTGAACGCGCTTCTGCCTGACCGTAAACCCAGCCTCATTGTGTCGATGGGCGCACCGGTGACCCGCTTCGTGCTGCGGAACAGGGCGCGACTGTTTCCGTCGTCGCCGCTGCTGATCGCAACCTCCGATGTGCGCACCTACGAGGATCTTGCGCTCACTGCCAATGACACCGCTTGCCCAACGATCTACGATCCCACGGTCCATATCGATCATATCCTGCGTCTGCTTCCCGACACCGACCATATCGTCGTGGCGATGACCGGGGCCTCCGCGACGGAGCAGTTCTGGAATGACCTGTTCCAGCGCGCGCTTCAGCGCTCTTCCCGCCGTGTGACGCTCGAATGGTTCACCCACCTGGCGGCCGACGACATGGTGAAGCGTGTCGCCGCGCTGCCCGCGCACTCCGCGATCTTTTACCCGACCATCCGCGTGGACGGCCGCGGTGTACCGCAGGAGGGAGATGCTCTCCTGCTTCGGTTCATCGAGGAGGACCGCGCGCCGATCTTCACCCATACCGACAGTCTTTTTGGTCACGGCATTGTCGGCGGCCCGATGTTCTCCAGCCACGAGATGGCTGACGCCTGCGCAAAGGTCGCGGTGCGACTCCTCAATGGCGAGACTCCCGGCGATATCAAGATAGTGCCGGTGGGATTGGCCGCGCCCCGGTATGATTGGCGGCAACTGCAGAAGTGGGGAATCAAGGACAGCCTGCTTCCGCCTGGCAGCGAAATCTTCTTTCGCGAGCCCTCCGCGTTCGAGAAATTTAGGTGGCAGATCGCACTCGTCATCGCGCTGATCTTGATCCAGGGCGCAATGATCTCGGGCCTGCTACATGAGCGTCGTCGGCGTCAACTTGCCGAAGTGCAGTCCCGGCAGCGCATGGCGGAACTTGCCCATGTCAATCGCTTCTCCACGGCTGGCGAACTGACCGCCTCAATTGCCCACGAAATAAACCAGCCGCTCGGCGCCATTCTGACCAACGCCGAAACCGCGGACGAGATCCTGAAATCCCCGACACCCGACATCGCTGAACTCAAGGATATCGTGAAGGATATTTTGCAGGATGATCGACGCGCCGGTGAAGTCATCCGCAGGATGCGCAGTCTGTTGAAAAAAGCGCCTTTTGAGGTGAAAAATATAGACC